>JBARBA010000135.1:0-5203 GCA_049792555.1 Anaerolineales bacterium | reverse complement strand
CACGCCCGGTGATAAGCCGGGCGTTCTTTGTTACTTGATTTATTGGTCGTATTGCTCTTACGGAGTCGTTGTGTAAGTGACTTCGTTGAAGGTTGATGGGCAGTTCGTGCCGCAGATTGCTGTGGGGAATGTGAAGTTGTAGACGCGACCGCCATAGAGCAGTTGATCGTTGACGTCATAAACGCGCAACTGGTAATTGGAGCCGCCGGACACGGTCGGCGCAATAATGAAGCTTTGGCCCATATCGGCGTTCATCGTGGCGCTGACCCAGGTAGTGCCATTGTAGTAATCCACGCCGTGGATGCCGTTCTGGAGGTGGGTAACAGCAATGGCAGGCCACCAGATTTGTGCGCTCTCGATGAAACCGATCTTGATGTCGCCGGTGTAGTTCGGCGCGGTCTCGAATTGCCAGGTGATGTGGCGGTTGCCCCAGGCATTGGGATACATATCGCCAACCTGAACGCCGTTTTGCACAAACTGGTTCAGCGAGGCCTGGGCCAGGTCGAGGTGATAGGGATCGTCGCGGCACCAGGCATTTCCATCCTGGCAACTGTCGGCGACAATCATGTCGAGTGTTGCGCCGTTGTATTTATCGCTGACCCAGGTTCCGCCGTGGCAGAAGGGCTTGTTTTGGGCGCCGTCATTGCCGAGGGTGCAGTTATCACCAATCGTGACTTTGACCCAGCGTCCGCAGTTGTGGCCGTTGTTAAACTGACCGATCTCGCTGGCGTATTGCGACGAAATCGGTCTTGTCAGGAAGGTCGTGTAGTCGCCGGGTGTGTCCTGGACGTTGAGGGCCACAAAGTGGGGTATATCGAGGAAAGCCTGGTTCATGCCGCAGCCGCCGTAGGGAGCGCCGAGGTTGCTGAACCAGGTGGCGTTGCCGAGGTTGACAGGGGCGGGGGTTAAGATGGCAGTGGGGCCTGGCGTATTGGTTGGCCCAGTGGTGGAGGTGCGGGTGAGGGTAATGGTTATATCGATGGTAGGTGTGCGGGTGGGGGTGAAGCTCGGCCCGCTGGTAGCGGTGCGGGTGGGGGTGAAGCTTGGCCCGCTGGTAGCGGTGCGGGTGGGAGTGAAGCTTGGCCCGGCGGTGGGGGTGCGCGTTACGGTTATGGGGGCGCTGGGAGTGAGTGTGCGGGTGGCGGTTGGCCCACCGGTGGTGGGGGTTGGGCCGCACGTTCCGGCAATTTCAAAATGTCCATAAGAAACGGTGCTCACGTAGTGGATGGTGTATGTGCCGTTCAGGGGCGCGATGGAGGCAGCGGCGGTATATACATTGAGGTACGAAGTGCCGTTGACTTCCAATGTCGTCAGGTTCCACGAATTGATGTATCCGCACAACGAGGTGGCTACCAGGCAAACATCCCCAACGCCATCCTTGGCGTATGGAACGCTGATCGCAGTGGCCGGGCTGCATACGGTTGCTGCGTGTGCGTTTAAGCGTGTAATACCGAAAACGGTCGCCACAATGACGAGCAGGACGGCGATCCCAATTACAAAACGTCTTGTTTTCATAATTTTCTCCTTGAGAAGCATGGTTGTGCTGCTGGCGTTTCCACTTTCAAGTCCAACTTACTGCTGAAACCCGGCAGGACTGTTGGCAAACGTGCCACGCACCTTTTATACCCCAGGTACGTGGCACGTTATTATCGATATTTTTGAAACCGTGGAACTACGTTTTCTTATGGCGTAGTGGTATACGTGTCTGGAGTGTAGGGGCCGCTGCAACTCGAACCGCAGGCTGTCGGGAACGAGAAGTTGTAAACGCGTCCGCTGTTGATCAATTGGTCGTTGACATCATAGATGCGGATTTGATAGTTGCTTCCGCCGGATACTGTCGGGCCGATCAGGAAGGTTTGGCCCATGTCGCCGTCCATCGGGGCGCTGATCCAGTTCGTGCCGTCGAAATACTCAAGGGCGTGGATGCCGTTCGCGAGATTGGTAATGGCAATCGGTGTCCAATAAATTTGGGCGCTTTGCAGGAAGCCGATCTTGATGTCGCCGGTGTAATTTGGCGGGGCCTCGAACTGCCAGTTGACGTGGCGGTTGCCCCAGGCATTGGGATACATATCGCCAACAGCGACGCCGTTCAGCATGAACAGGTTGAGGGACGACTGGTGCAGATCGATGTGGTATGGATCGTCGCGGCACCAGGCATTGCTGTCGTAGCAGCTATCGGCCACGATCATGTCGAGCGTCGCGCCGTTGTACTTGTCGCTGACCCAGGTTCCGCCGTGGCAGAACGGCTGGTTTTGGGCGCCGTCATTGCCGCCGGTGCAGTTGTCGCTGATGGTGACTTTGACCCAGCGTCCGCAGTTGTGGCCGTTGTTCCACATGCCAATGACGCTGGTGTGGGTGGAGTCCAACGGGCGCGGATAGAAGGATGTATAGTCGCCCGGCGAGTTCTGAACGTTCAGCGCGATGTAGTTCGGGCTGTCGAGGACCGATTCTGTAATACCGCAGCCGCCGTAGGGGCTTCCGATGGCGCTGAACCAGGTGGCGTTACCGAGGTAGCTGGTTCCGTTTGTTGTGGGCGTCTTGGTCGGGGTGAGCACAGTCCCTTGAGTGGGGGTGCGGGTGGGGGTGTTGGTATAGGACATGGTGACGGTGGGGTCAAAGATAGGGGTAGATGTGCGGGTGGGGGTCAACGACGGCCCGATGGTAACGGTGCGGGTGGGAGTGAAGCTTGGTCCGCCGGTGGGAGTGCGGGTGCGGGTGGGAGTGTTGGTGCGGGTGCCGGCGGTTAGGGTGTACATAAGAACGGTGGGGGTGCGGGTGGGGGTCAACGACGGCCCGCTGGTGGCGGTTGGGCCGCTGCACGTTCCGGCGATTTCAAAATGCCCATAGGCTACGGTGCTTACATAATGGATGGTGTAAGTGCCGTTCAGGGGCGCGATGGAGGCAGCGGCGGTATATACATTGAGGTATGAAGTGCCGTTGACTTCCAATGTCGTCAGGTTCCACGAATTAATGTAACCGCACAACGAGGTGGCTACCAGGCAAACGTCCCCAACGCCATCCTTGGCGTATGGAACGCTGATCGCGGTGGCCGGGCTGCATACGGCTGCTGCATGTACTCTGTTGTAGGCAGCAATCCCGAAAACGGTCGCCAGGATGACAACCAGGATGGTGATCCCAATTACAAAACGTCTTGTGTTCATATTTTTCTCCTTGAGAAGCATGGCTATATTGCGAAAGATAGGTTCACTTCAATAGTCTTTGTTCGATGTGTTCTCTCTGTGTATATTTCAGCATTGTGTTATAAAGACAGACCTCCTTCCTGTGCGCCGCAGCCAATGTGGCTGGCTCCAAAGGCGACGTTGTCGAACCAGAGTGTATTGTTACCACTGGAATAGCTTTTCCAACCGGGTTTCATTTTGCTCACATCTTTCATCGCCATAAGAGTTGCATGGTCGGCGTCCGGCGCCGGGTTCACGCGAACGAATATGTGTTCGCAGGCCATTGGGTCAACGTCGTCGGCGTTGCCAAAGAGGGCCTGGTTACAAGCGTTCCGCGAAGCAGCCCCTCCTTCGTGGTTTTCAGCGCCCCGTTTTCTGAGAGTGCTCCCAGAAAATGGCTAAAAAAAGGCCTTTGCCGATGCACAGGCCAAATTAGGCTGTGTGTGATAGAGACACAGCCAGCATTTAATAATATAATGGAAACATATCTTTTTTGCAGTCAGGTTTTGTGATGATGTTCTGCAAAACGTGTTATTGCCAAATCGCAGGGAAGATACGTTATGCGGCGCGCCCAAAAGTTATCAATGGCTCCTGAATGCAATAAAGTTTTTATTAAAAAGACGCTACTTTATTCTACATGAAACAGGTAGCTGATTGCTCGACTAATATTGACATAATTTGATTTTGGTCAAAATACACAATTTAAGATAAGGCATCGAATTTCAGAAACAATCGACGAAGGATGGTTTATTACCAAACTTTTTGTGCTCCAAAAGTGATTCCAGTGCAAAGGCTGTATTACGTGCGTTCCTAATCTTATATTGAAGCAGGCTTATCTTTCCTTGAAGGATCTCTCAATGAAAAAGGTTGCACAAAAAAGACCGACGATAGGTGTTTTGGCGGGTGGACATGTTTATTATGGGACAATTCTGGGGAATTTTATTGGCCCATTGCTGCATGGGATATGCGCGGCTGCAAATGATCGACAATGCAATGTTCTTTTAGCTTGTGGTATGGATAATTCTTATACTGATGCCCATCCGGCCTGGCCTGTTCCTGCGCCGGATGTTGATTATGTCCCGGTCGGCCCCTGGAATACAGATGGATTGATTGTGTTCAACCCATTGCTTTCGGCGACCAGGTCGCATTATATCCAGGAGTTGATTGGCGCAGGGCATCCGGTGATGTTTGCAACTGCCGGCGAAGTTGGTCCAACCATCTCCATTGACAATGAAGGGGGCATTCGGCAAGCGCTGCTACATCTTGTAGCGCATGGTCATCGGCACATTGCTTTCATTGCCGGGTATGCCAGTGATCCGGTTGGCGACAGCGGCATTCGGTTACGGGCTTTTCAGTCGCTTTCCCGGGAATACAACCTGACTGTTGATGAAAGATTGGTTGCTTATGGCAACCACGGCATTAGCGGCGGTCAACAGGCCATGCGTCAAATTTTGGATACCGGCGTTCCGTTTACTGCGGTATTAGCCAGCAATGACGAATCCGCAATTGGGGCCATGTCGGTACTCAAGGAAGCCGGGCTGCGAATCCCTCAAGATGTCGCCATCATTGGTTTTGATGATACGCTCGAGGCGATGACTCAAGTACCTCCGCTGACCACGCTGCATGGTTCACCATTCAGAATGGGATATCAGGCGTTGGAATCGCTGCTTAATTATGTCGAAGGGCAAACAACAACGGTTGAAGACGTCAGAGTGCCAATGCAATTGGTGATTCGTCAATCGTGTGGTTGTCAACCAAGCGCAGTCCCTGAGTTTATTTTCGATAGCTCTGACCAATCAGTTTCTCGCAAAGATGAACGCGCGGTGATCGCGCAATTGGCTCAAACGATGACCGAAACGGTTCTGGGGGGAGCGCAACGTTTGAGCCTCGATGAGGTGCGTTCGCGGTGCAGGTTGCTGGTGGATGCATTTATGGGAAGCCTGGACCGCAATAATTCCACCGATTTTCGCCTGGTGCTTGAGGCTACCCTGGCGCGCATCGAAGAGATGGAAGATGATACACAT
>JBARBA010000134.1:0-11009 GCA_049792555.1 Anaerolineales bacterium | reverse complement strand
GGTTTATATTGCCAGCCGCATGAACCTGTACCGAATTCAGTCTTTGCCCGTACAAATGAGTCATGCTTTGCATGTCTATTACCTTCCAATGCACCACAGCGACCCATTCGACCGGCTGCTCATCGCGCAAAGCCGTATTGAGTCCATGCCTCTGGTCTCTGCGGACGTCCATATTAGGCGCTACGATTTGGAAGTGATCTGGTGATCGTTGGGATAAAAAAGAGCTCCGGGATTCTTGCCCCCGTAAGGGGTGAAAATCCCGGAGTTCTGTTGGTTCGTTTTGTGTTTGCTGCTATTTTTTAAGCAAAATCCAGCAGTCTTTGGCTATGGCAACGAAGGGATGCCACGGAAAGCGTTTTATAACTCCCCGGCTTCGGAAAGAATGTTTTTCGTCAAATTGTCGGTAATGTAAAAACCGGCATCGTTCCTCAATCTGTTCAGAATCTCTTTTATTGAACTGATGTCGCCATCCTGTTTTGCGCGCAATAAAACCCCAAGGATGCCAATTGGGTTAAGTCCCATGGATTTTGCGACAGAACGACCATCCCGCTCATCCATTACGATCACTCCAATTTGCAATTGGAGCGCCAGCGCAATCGCCTCGGCCTCGCCCGCATCAAGCTCGCGTTTTAACGCCACCGCCACCCGGTCATTTTCCAGTTTGGTCTGATGAAGCCAGCCAGCCGTAATCGCATTGCGGACTTGATCGGTTCCGGGGTAATCGGTATTTATAACCTGAGTTCATCCATCACTGCCGCAGGGACAATGATCTCCCCAAATTGCTGCCGCAACAAATCCAGCAGGTCTACGATAGCCAGATTCATAATGGGCGACGTATTGCTAACGACCGGTGGCATATTTCAGGTCATCCTGCAAGTCTTCCTCGGTATAGTGACGCGGCACGCCGCGCCGGCCAAGCAGAACGCCAAACTCGTATTTTGTGACGCCGCACAACTGGCGCGCCTTTCCAAAGGATAAAATCCCCTGCGCGTATAAGGCTACGGCAAGTTCAATCGTAATGCGTTGCTGGCGTTCGCCCCCCGGCAGGCGCATTGCATCCGCTACTGCATCGGGAATTTCAAGATGGATTGTCATATTGGCTCCTGAAGATATTATAGCGCAATAAATATGTCATTTTCAACCCATCGGGGTTCTCTCATTCCCTGAATTCCGCACAAGAACTCCGGGATTTTCGCCCTTGCAGGGGGTCGAAGTCCCGGAGTTCTTTTTATGCAAACAATCGTAACTGCTCACCCATCAGAAAATAGAACACGGATTTGACGGATTAAGCTGATTTTCGCGGGTAAACCCAAAAAGAATCTGTGTAAATTCGCCTGATCAGCGTCATCCGCGTTCTATTTGAGCCATAACGGGCAAGAGCCTGAGCAGTCACAAACAATCTCTTACAGCCTGACCACCTTCGAACTTCCCTTCCCCACCTTGCCCAACGCATTGCGCGTGTCGAAGATAAACGCCGCTGCATCGAGGATGGCCTGGTAATCATAGGATTTATGGTTGGTGACGATCACCACCACATCCGCCGCGCGGACGGAGGCCATCAGGTCGGCCACGCTGTCCATCGTCCAGCCTTCGTGCTCGTGGTGGAAGTGCGGGATGTGCGGGTCGTGATATTCGACCAGCGCGCCCTTTTTCTTGAGCAGCGCGATCACGTCCAGCGCCGGGGATTCGCGGATGTCGTCGATGTCGGGCTTGTAGGCCACGCCCAGCACCAGCGCCCGGCTGCCCTTGAGCACCTTGCCGCGCTCGTTCATCGCGTCCAGGATGCGGCTGACCACGTAACGCGGCATGTTGGTGTTGATCTCCGAAGCCAGCTCGATGAACTTGGCGTTGTAGTTCATCTCCTTCATTTTCCACGAGAGATACAACGGGTCGATCGGGATGCAGTGTCCGCCCAGGCCGGGGCCGGGGGTGAACTTCATGAAGCCGAACGGTTTGGTGGCGGCGGCCTCGATTACTTCCCACACGTCCACGCCCAGGTGTTCGCACATGATGGCCAGTTCGTTGACCATGCCGACGTTAATCATGCGGAAGGTGTTCTCCAGCAGTTTCGCCATTTCGGCGGCTTCCGCCGTCGACACCGGGACAATCGTCTCGATCGCGCCGCCGTACCAGGCGGAGGCCACTTCGGCGCAGGCCGGCGTGATCCCGCCCATTACTTTGGGCGTGTTGTAGGTCGTCCAGTCTTTGCGACCGGGGTCCACGCGTTCGGGCGAGAAGCACAGGAAGATGTCCTCGCCCACTTTCAGGCCGGATTTCTCCGTCAGCATGGGCAGCATCAACTCGCGGGTCGTGCCCGGATAGGTGGTCGATTCGAGCACGACCACCATGCCGGCGTGGACGTACTTCGCCAGTTGCTCGCAGGCCGAGATGATGAACGACATATCCGGGTCGCCGGTCTTGCGCAGCGGGGTCGGCACGCAAATGCTGACGGCGTCGATTTCTTTCAGCGCGGCGAAATCGGCGGTGGCTTTCAGCTTGCCCGATTTGACCAGCTTCGCCACCGTTTCGGTCGGCACGTCCTGGATGTACGAGACGCCCCGGTTGAGCGCGTCCACTTTGCGGGCGTCGGGATCGATGCCCAGCACGTCGAAGCCCGCTTCGGCGAAAACCACCGCCAGCGGCAGGCCCACATATCCCAGCCCGAGGATGCCGATACGGGCTTTCTTGTCTTTCAACTGCTTAATAAGCGTTTCTTTTGTTGTCATGTTTTCCTTCTTTGTTGGGCAATGTGTTCGATTAAATCAAACCCGAATATTGCAATGCTTTATCCGACCAGTCTTTGGCTTGCGTGGAGAGCAAAGTTCGCTGGTATTTGTCTGCGCTGGCTTTGACCCAGGCTTTTTGCCACAAGGTTAACAGGCGTTGCGTTTGCGCCAATTCCGCGGCAATTTCAGGCTCGGCTTCGGCAGCGGTCCACTCGATCAAATGCCGGGCTTCGTCGAGTAAATCCAAAACAATGGCCGGGTTTTCAGCTTCCCTGGCGCTCGAAGAAATTCGTCCCAGGGTTGCCGAAAGCCCACCAAGCCGGACAGGCAGCGGGTCGCGCAAAAAACGTTGACGCCGTTTCTCTTTGTTGATCATTTCACACCTTCCAAAATTTTGCGCGCGATTTCTTCCACTTGTTTGCGAAGATTCTCATCCTGGATCAGAATTCCACGGTTTCCCAAACGCGGTCGAATGTTGATAAGCGCCTCGAATGCGATACGTTCATCCTCAGGATACCAGTTTGCGCCCCACAAATCATCCTGCTCGCTGCCGTTTTCCAGTAAAACCGCTTCGCAGTCTGAGTGCATTTCGCCGCCGCCCGCCAGAATCTTTCGACGAATATCCACCACAATTTTGATCATGCTCTCGTATTCCTGGAGCATTTCCCGGGTTTGTTCAACGGTGGGTTTTTCTTCAAGCAGGTAAATCACGGCAATATCCTCTAAAACAAACTCAACTGCTGCGCGTCGTCATCCGGTTTGGGGGTTTCATACCCCGCTTTTTGCTCGGCAACCGCCGGGGCCAATTTTGCCAACTCAGCCCGCGCAAACTCCAGCATTTTGGGCAGCTTGGCAAAATCGGCCAGGATGGCGGGCTTGAGCGCCGCCTGGTGCAGGGCCGCCGCCGGGTGGAACATGGCGATCACAAAACGGTCGCCGTAGCGCTTCATCTGTCCATGCACCTGGCTGATCTTCACATTCGGCATGTATTTGCCCATCGAGAAGCGTCCCAGGGTGATGATGATCTTCGGGTTGAGCGCCGCGATCTGGCGATCAAGATACGCATTGCAGGCCGCCAGTTCATCGGGCAGCGGATCACGGTTGCCCGGCGGGCGGCACTTGACCACGTTGCCGATCCACACGTCGGCGCGTTTCAGCCCGGCCTGGGCCAGCAACTCGTTCAAAAAGTTGCCCGCCGCGCCCACAAACGGGCGTCCTTGCTCGTTTTCGTTGAAGCCGGGGCCTTCGCCGATCAACATGATCTCGGCGTTCGCCGGGCCTTCGCCCGGCACCGACTTGTTGCGCGTGGCGTGCAAAACGCAGCGCGTACATACTGATACTTCACTGGCAATCTGGGCAAGCGTATCTTCTGCCATAATTTCTCTCCTGCTTACTGCTTACTGAAAACGGGTCTTTGAAAAGCTCCGTGGTTGACCCCAGTCCGTAAGTCGGGATTAATCCCGACTTACGGACTGGTGGGTACAATTCCCAAAGAAACCTGAAAACTGACTCTACATGCTCTCGACTTCAAGGATTACTTTTGTGACTCGCACGCGCGTCCCCGGCGGAATGGACTGCTTGCTGATCGCATTCCACACCACCCCATCGATCTCGACGCTGCCATCGTTGTAAACCAATGTTTTCGTCTCTCCGATGGCGTCGAACGCCTGCTGGACGGCCTGCACTTTTTTCATTTTGTCTTGTATGTCAACCTTAATTGCCTGGTCAATGAATGGAATGACCATCACGATGCCTGGCCCGCGCTGCTGGCCCATATAGCGACCCAGCCGGTACACGTCCAGCCGCTGCGATTCGGGCACGATGCGGATTGCCCTTACAATCAGCCATACGACGACAAGCGTCGATACCCCAAATACACAAAGGAAAAAGAGATCACTGCCCAAAGTGCCCATCTGTCTACCTCCGCAAGTCCAACTGATCACTGAACACTGACTACTGCTCACTGACCACTGTCTTCGTCATCAACACCGCGTCTTCCCCGGTATCCTGGTAATACTTTGGCCGGCGCCCGACGACTTCAAAACCGAAGGCCGCATACAGCTTTTGGGCGGCCACGTTCCCGGCGCGCACTTCCAGGTGGTAAATGCGCGCCCCTTCGGCGTAAGCCGCGTCCATGGCGGTTTGCAACAACTGCCGGGCAATGCCGCGCCGCCGAAACGCCGGGTGGACGGCAATTGTCGTCAGGTGCGCCTCGTCCAGCACGCGCCAGAAGACCAGCGTCCCCACCACCTGACCCGTCTGCCCTTCGACCACAGGGAGTGCCGAAGGCGCCGCATCCGCCACCCAGCAGCGTGCGCCCTCGTTCGCCAGTTCAAGCTTGAAGGCGTTTTGGGGCCAGGGCTGGCTGAAACTGAGCGCGTCCAACTCAGTCACGGCTTCCAGATCGGCGGCGGTCATGGCGCGGATGACGATATTCATGTTTCTATCGTATGCAGGTAGATCGGCGCGAGCGCGGCAAGGTCGTCGCTTTCCCCGGCCTGCCAGCGCGCATACGCCAACTCGGCCAGCAGGCCCGGTCGACGCACACACTGCGCCGGGGATAATAACGTCACAAACCCGTTTTTTTGGAAAACCTGACGTTCGACTGCGGACATTTCCCCGCAAACCAGCGTGGGTTCGGCGATGGCTTCCGACAGCGCCTCAGCCGTCAGCGGCATCGGACTCCCGATAGCTTTTCTCGCCATTTCGACGGTTTGGTACCAGCCGACAGCCAGCCGCAACCTCCCGGCAGGCACGACGGCGGCCAGGGGCAGTCCGGTCGGCGGCTGCGAGGCGGCCACCAGGTCGAGGGTCTGGATTCCGATCAGGGGCAGGTTGCGCGCCAGGGCCAGTCCTTTAACAAAAGCCAATCCCACGCGCAGGCTGGTGAAAGACCCCGGGCCGAGCGCCACCCCCAGCGCGCGGACCGCGTCCATGCGGACGCCGGTGCGCTGGAACAACTCGGCCAGCGCCGGAGCCAGTTCGACGGTATGCCGGGCGCGGCTGGTCCACATCGATTCGGCAATCACCTGCGCGCCGTCATACAGCGCCAGGCCGAGTTGGGAGGAGGAAGTATCAACGGCAAGTAACATGGGGGAAAATGCGTAATCCGTATTGCGTAATGCGTAATTCGTAAAAAATTACGAATTACGCATTACGCAATAGACTCACGTATCCTTTCGAGGAGTTCAACTGCGCGCGCGCCATGCGCTTCAAAGCGAAAGCGGCGTTCGGCATCGTCAACGTGTTCGAGCGTGATCCACAAGCGCTCGTCCGGCAAAACGTTTTCCATGCGTTCCGGCCACTCCACCACCAGCGGGCCGCGCATCAGCATGGCGTCGATGTCCAACTCCTCGGCTTCGGGACCGGAATCGATGCGGTATGTATCGAGATGGTAGAGTTGTCCGCCATCCGCCCGGCGGTAGACGTTGACGATGATAAAGGTCGGGCTGGAAACGGCGTCGAACGTGCCCCAGCCCTGGGCCAGGCCCTGGGTAAAGGTGGTTTTGCCGGCGCCGAGTTCGCCCTGCAAGCAGAGCACATCGCCGGGCAGCAACAGCGCGCCCAGGCGCGCGCCCAGGTGACGGGTTTCTTCGGGGCTGTGGCTGAGAAAATCAAAGTCCGTAACAGGCATGGGTGAGATTATAAATCAAAGATGAAAGATGAAAGATGAAGGATGAAGAAAGCTTTTACACTTCATCTTTTATCTTTCATCCTTCATCCTTTCGTAAGCCCCAGCCGGCTGCCGATCTCGCGCGCAATCGTGATGGCCGCCTCGGGACGCGCCGCGCGGCGGCAGGCCTCCACTGCTTTTTGGCGTTCAACCGGGTCTTCGACCCAACATCGTAGCGTGGACACAACACGTTGCGCCGTTGGCGCCCAGACCCCGGCTCCCGTCTCGCACACATAGGTCACGTTGCCATCTTCCTGCCCGGGCAGGCGCGCGTAGAGAATAATCGGCAGGTGCGCGTTGAAGGCCTCGGCTATCGTGCCGGGACCGGCTTTGGTCACCAGCACGTCGGCGGCGCGCATAAAATCGGGCATTTCTTTGGTAAAGCCATAGATCAGGGTCGGCACCGGCCACGTGTTTTTCTCCAGGCTGGCTTTCAGGCGCTCGTTCCGCCCGGCCACCACCACCAGCGCCACATCCAGGCCCGATTCGGCGATGGCGCGCGCCGTTTTGGCCAGCGGGCCCATGCCCTCACCGCCACCGACGATCAGGGCAATCGTTTTGTCTTTCGGCCAACCCAGTTTCTGACGCAGCGCATCCTTATCCCCCGCCGGGACGCAGCATTTTTGCGCCACCGGCTGGCCAACGACGATCACTTTTTCTTCGCGCATTCCATACTGGATGGCTTTCTCACGCGCCGTTTCGGTGGGGACAAAGATCAGGTCGGAGCGGCTGTCGAACCAAAAAGCGTGGGTGGTCACCATGTCAGTGACGACGGTGATAAACGGCGGGCGACGGCTGCCCAGCGCCTTGAGAATAAAGGTCGTGGCAATCGGGTGAACGGTCACAACCAGGTCGCTGGGATGGTTGCGGATGACGGCGCGCGCCGTGCGCGCCGCCACCGGCCACATCGTAGCGGTGAGCGCCCGGGCTTGTGGGCGTCCGTTGGTGGCGTAGAAACTGGCGCCCCACAGTTGCGGCGCTTTGACGATGTAAGGATACCAATCCGGCAGGCGGTTGATTGGACGAGGCGCATGGTCTTTGAAAATATCGACCATTTCGTAGCTAAAGCTATCTTGGTACTCAAGCTTTAATGCTTCAATGATCGCTTCGGTGGCCGAGCGATGGCCGCCGCCGGTGTCAGAGAACAAGAACAGGATACGGGGTTTTTTATTTTGGCTGTTCATCGGGGTTCCTGGGGAAAATGGTCTTGATCCGGCGCGATAGTTCCCGGCGCGTCAGCATCACCCGGTGGCCGCAGGTGCGGCACTCCAGGCCGATATCTGCGCCCAGGCGGGTGACGTTCCATTCATACCCGCCGCACGGATGCGGTTTGCGCAAGCGAACAATATCGTTGATCTGCAAGTCAGGGAGCATAATTCCAACGGATGGGGAAGGTGGCTGTCACCTTCCCAAAATCGCGTGATGAAAATTATACCGTACATAAGTAACTGACTTGAAAATAGCGTAGGGCGGAATTCATTCCGCCTTACACCCCACCATCCCATTTTTCATCTTTTGGGGTGAGCGCCGCTCATGGTAAGACCGCACTTAACTGTGGAGACCTTTTGAAGGCACAAAAAGAACGATTTGGACACGGATTACACGGAGTTACACGGATTCTGCTAGTTTTTTTAAGGGTGTTTTTTCCGTGTTCTCCCGTGTATTCCGTGTCCCGATTGCCCACCACGCTTAAGTGTGGTGACACCCCGCTCATGGAGTCTGATCTAAAAATAGATTTTCATGCTTGGTGGTGGAAATGTATTTTCATGGCGACATCTCAATCATCGGTGGTTTCGATACGGCGGCGGAACCGCGTCGCCGCCTACTCAACCACCGATGATTGAGATGATATGTACATAACATATATGACAAAAAAAACGACAAACCTGCCTGGGATGATAAAATTCCTGCATGTTTCCCATTGAACAACAAATCCATAAAAACTTGCGCTTTAATGTCATCGTCGGGCTGGTGGACGGTTCATTCTTCGGGCTGGCGATGGGTTTCGGCTCTTTTAGCACCATCCTGCCGCTCTTCGTCAGCCACCTGACTACCTCTGCCATCCTGATTGGGTTAGTGCCGGCCATCCATGCGGTGGGTTGGCTGTCGCCCCAACTGCTCACCGCCGGTCGTGTGGCGCGCCTGCGGCGTTTCAAGCCGACGGTGGTGTTAATGACCATCCATGAGCGGCTGCCTTTTATCGGGCTGATGATCGTCGCTTTGTTGATCCCCCACATCGGCGTAACCGCAGCGCTCGTCATTACCTTCCTGCTGCTCACCTGGCAGGGACTTGGCTCCGGGTTCACCGCCAACCCCTGGCAGAGCATGATCGCCAAGATCATCCCATCTGACCTGCGCGGGACGTTCTTCGGCGGGCAGGCTGCCGCAGCCAACGTCTTGACGAGTTTGGGAGCCATCGGGGTCGGCTACGTGCTCGAAATCGGCGGATTCCCCTACGGCTTCGCCCTAAGTTTTCTCCTGACCGCCGCCTGCATGGCGCTTTCGTGGATCTTCCTGAACCGTACGCGGGAGCCGGAAAGCCCCGAAGTTGTGGATCAAAGTCACCCGGCCACCACTTTGCGCGGAACCTGGGGAATCCTGCGACGTGACACAAACTTTTCCTGGTTCCTGGTGACGCGCATCCTGGCTTTGCTGGCGACGATGGGCTTTTCGTTTTACATCGTTTACGCCCTGCGGCGCTTCAACATGGACGTGGTAACCGCCGGTTTTCTGACCGCCACGCTGACCATTTCGCAAACGGTCGCCAACCTGGGCATGGGCTGGCTTGGCGACCGCGTGGGACACCGCCTGATGCTGATCATCGGCGCGCTGGCGCTCACGCTCAGTTCTTTATTGGCCTGGGGAGCGCCTTCCCTGGATTGGTTCTACCTGATTTTCATCCTGGAGGGGCTGGCAAACGTAGCCATTTGGACGATCAGCATGGCAATCACCGTCCAATTTGGCAGCGAGGTCGAGCGCCCGACCTATATCGGTTTGTCAAACACGCTTGTCGCGCCATTCAGCATCATCGCGCCCATTTTGGGCGGCTGGCTGGTGGATGCGGTCAGCTACCAGGCCATGTTTATGCTGGCCGCCGCCCTCGGGTTCGTCACCGCAGTGGTATTGACCTTCCTCGTCAAAAATCCGCGCAGGCCTGCGCAGGAACAGGCGCAGCTTGCCTGATTTATACCGACAGCGGGGCGGCAGTATTCAGAGCCTGTCAAAACTGCAAAAAAAGCACCTAAAGGCAGCATTGTAATAGAATACACAAGCATGTTAGCATTGCAAGGTTGATAAACGCCGTTGGTATCTCACCCAATCCCCCAAAACCCAATTTTAAGGAGAAGAATATGCGTCACCTGTATAAACTCGTTTTACTGTTGGCTGTGTTTGCCGTCGCGCTCAGCGCATGTGGCCCGGCAGCAGTACCCACCGTCGCGCCTACAGCGACTGCCGTCGCTCCAGCCGGGTTGACCTTTGGCCTGTTGATGGTCGGGCCATATAACGACCACGGTTGGAGTCAGGCCCATTACGAAGCCGGTCTATACGTCGAGAAGAATATTCCCGGCGCAAAGATGGTCTATGTGGACAAAGTCAATACCTCCGACCGCCCCGGCACCACCGCTTCGCAACTGGCCGAAGACCTCGTCTCCAAAGGCGCGAAGCTGGTTATTTTCAATTCGGATGATATGAAAGACGAAGCCACCAAGTTTGCCCAGGCGCACCCGGATATTAATGTCATCATGGCCTCCGGCGACCAGGTTTGGAAAGACGGCAAGACGTATGTTGCCATTCCCAACATGACTAACATCATGGGGCGCATGGAATACGGCAAGATGATGGCCGGTTGCGCTGCGGCCCTGACCACTCAGACCGGCCAGATCGGTTATCTCGGCGCATTGATCAACGACGAAACCCGCCGTTTGGCTGCCTCCGTTTACCTGGGCGCGAAATATTGCTGGACCAACTACCTGAAGAAGGACGCCAAAGACTTGAAGTTCAAAGTCACCTGGATCGGTTTCTGGTTCAACATCCCCGGCGTGACCTCCGACCCAACGCTGGTTGCCGACGATTTCTTCAATAACAATTACGACGTTGTCGTCTCTGGCATCGACACCACCGAAGCCATTACCGAAGCCAAGAAGTTTGCCGGTGAAGGCAAGAAGGTTTGGGGCATCCCTTACGACTACAATGGCGCTTGCGACGAAGCCAAAGATATTTGTTTGGGCGTGCCATATTTCAACTGGGGGCCTGCCTATGTGACCGCCATCAAGTCGGCGATGGATGGTTCATGGCAGTCGCACTTCGAGTGGAACAACCCGGACTGGAAGGATATCAACAATCCAGACACCAGCGCCGTTGGTTTCGTCAAGGGCGCGGCGCTCTCCCAGGATGCAGGCGTTTATCTAAACAATTTCATCGCCCAACTATCCGGCGGCATGAACCTGTGGAAAGGCCCGCTCAACCTGCAAGACAAATCCGTTTATCTGGCCGACGGCGTGGCCGCCACCGATCTGCAAATTTGGTACCTGCCCCAGTTGCTTGAAGGCATGGAAGGCGCTTCGAAATAGGCTGCGCTGGAAGAAAACTTGTCGGGGCAGCCCATGGGC
>JBARBA010000133.1:0-11329 GCA_049792555.1 Anaerolineales bacterium | reverse complement strand
CTCCACGGCAATCATCGCGCCTTTGCCGTTGAATTCACGATCGCCTCCCTCGCTTATCGTCTTTGTTTCATCAAGTGGCAAATCCTCAATCTTGGCAACATGGTCCGGGAACCTTTGGTCGAGATACACGCCGGGGGAATCTAGCGTGGATTGCCCCCAGCCGTTAAAACCGAATCGCCGTAAAATTTTGTCGCCTTCATCATTCTTCAAATAGATGGGGCCAAAATCCCTTACCCAAAGAGAATTATGGGGAATGATGGAAATACTCACATTCTTTAAAGACACTCCGGCGCTTTTAAGCATCGATTCAATACCGCTTTTTTCTTCTTCATTTTGCGCCCCGATTTTCACTTTGACGTGCGATACCAACGTTTTGATCAACTCTACCACAACAGGGATTGGCGAAAGCCCTCGTTTCGCTTCATCGGCGGGGCCAGGCCAACTAAACCAGACTGCCTCTTGCTCTTCAAATTCGCCGGGAAATCTAAATCCATTTGCATTGTTTTCCATTTTTCATTTCTCCTTATACTCGGAAGACAGCTCTCGTTTTGCAGCCAACACCGTTGACTCCAAGCGATTTGCTTTCGCCTTTTTTAGTAGCGGCGTAACGTATGACAAGGCAACATCAGGCAGGTTTGTTTGTCGTCGTGATCATTTATAGCGACCCAACATTACCTTCTCTTCCTCTTTCAGCATCGCGTTTGTTAACTCTGTGACGAGGTTATCCCGCACATGATTTGCCTGGGCTACGGTTTGACAGGCGATACCGGTGCTGTATCTTTTTGCAAAACCGATTGCCGCCGCCTTATCCGTCTTATACATCTCCCTGAGCATGGCGTTCATGTTCGTGATTTCCAGCACGGATTGCTCCTCGTATTCTCTCCAGATCTCGTCTATCCATGCCATATCGCCTGCCTTGTTGAAGGCCAGGGCGAATAATCCTTTGAATGCCCAATAAGACGAAAGGGTGTCGTACTGTGAGTCTCCGAGCGTATATTCGGCGGGAATATCATCCATGACGCGGTAGAGAGGCATGTAGGGCGCTCCCAACGGAGAGCTTATCGCCTGCCAGATGATTCCGCACAATTCAGCCGGCATGGTTGCATCGAGCGTCATGATGTGGCTCTCTGCCGTAAAAACGACGCCAATCGGGCGGGTTGCTTTACCCTCCAAAACCGTCCCTTTGTAGGTTGCCCGCAAGACGCCCATGACGTCCCGCACGGTTATTTTCTTGTCGGGTTTTAGGAAAAGGGGGTACTGCTGCATGCCGGGCTTTTGTTTCTTCGACGGCGTTAATATCTTCTGCGCAAGCCATATGCGGTCGTCATTGTAGGGGTTGCCTAATATTCCAAAGGCCTTGGCAAAGTTAAAGTGATGACGGTCAGGTTTACTCAAGAGTTTATGCCCGGCGACAAATTCATAGAGCCCCGTTGAGTGCAGCACATTCTCATGGTCGTCCAGGTCAATGCCGTGAACGCGCATGCCGTTTGCAACGGCGATATAGCAATCGTCCGGCACTCTTACCGCTATCCAGTGATGCGCAGAACCATTCTCGAAATACCAGGCCTCGCCAGGATCGCCGAAGAGGACGCCATTGACTTCGCTTGCGCCGTAAACCTCGATATAGTTGCCGAGCAATTTCACAGCCTGGATGGCGCTGTCAGCCTGCGGCAGGATCAGCGTCGGGATGATTGATTCGGCAATGCCTTTGGAGGCAAGAAGAGGGTCCGCTTCTTTTGCCTTGTCGTTAATGTCAAGGGAGTTGGTTGCCGAGACGGCGAGATTCTTTTCGTTGATCCCGCGCTCTTCAAAGAAGTAGCGGTCTCCGATGGGCATGGTTGCTTCCATGTAACCCGCGGCGTCCGGGACGGCGTTGTAGGCATACTTGTTTTCGGGGATGGGGACTTGCAGGCCGTTGCCCAGCGTCCAAACGCCGTTGGCTGCCATGTCTTCATTGGCGTAGGCCGGCTGGCTGCGATGAACCATATACTTGTTCCAGCAGTTATTGCTTGGAAAATCTTCGTTACGGGCAAGCAGGATAACCTCCTGCCCGGTTGCTTTTTTCCCTGCGACGATACTCGTACACATGGCTGCTTTTCCTTTTGAAAGAGGCGTGATAGAACATCCATCACGCCTCTTCATAATAGTCAGGGGTAAACCCTCGTTATGTTTGCCTTCATCAGCCCAGGTCTAACGCCATCAAAAGCAGTTTTTCCTGGAAGTATTTTTCATTTCGCGCATACGGTGGCAATTCTTGAATTAAGCGGGATATTGTTCGAATCGAGACCGGGCGTTTGACCGTGAAGGTCAAAGGCCAGCCGCACTTCGGGTCTGAAGATCAGGCAATGGGTTGACCCGCCAAAGTGGAACATGCCCAACTCCTGGCCTTTCTCAACCCTTTCGCCAGCAGTGATCTGACAACTGGAGACCTCCGCCATTCCAACCGCCATAAAGCACATCAGTCCGATGGCGGGGTTGTCGGCCTGGATGAAGATAATCGCCCTGGTTGCCAGTTCCGTAATATAGCCTTGTGAATTGTTGGGGCCGGCCGGGTCGAAACCTTCGGACAAGGCCTCTGCGTAGTAGGAACCATCCACCACGTAAGCTTTTACAATGTTGCCGCTTACGGGACTGTGCCAGCGGTGATAGCTTTTTGCGCTCAGGAAAGCCTGGTATATCGTCCCGCCGATGAATTGATCGGCAAGCTCATCATTTGCAAGCATGTGTTCAAGCGAATAGGGCTGCGCCTTGATCCAAAACTGGTCGCGTTGTTGCACTCCATATGCCACCCGGTACGGAGCCGATTCACAGGCGTTGACGATCACGTCGTTGTCGTCCGGCGATGCAACCGGACGTATGCCTTCGTTAAACTCTCTGGTAAAGAAATCATCCCATGATGTGAAGCCCCAATGCGGCAGGTCTTTGGGATCACATTTGAAATTATAAATAAAATTCTTTTTGGGACCCTTGGGATCATCACCCTGCCCATGAAAAGGATCTGCCTCTGCCAGGGCAGTTAAGGCCTCCTTGTTAAACCAGCCAATTTCGCTGTTATCCAGGGCATAACAGGAATCTGGACTGACAAGGAAATCGCTCCACACATTCAGGATTTTCTTCAACTGCGCATTGACTTTGGCGTTCAAGAATGCGGCAAACCCGCCGACCGTTCCCATGGACCAATCCAGAATGGCATTGATCGGAAAACCGATCAACCCCGATTCGTTTGCATCTTCGTTCCACTCAGGACTCCTGGTCAATATGACATTCATCAGGTCAAGCATCTCTTCGTAGTTTTTTACTTGCGGGTCGCCATTGGGGTTTTTATTGTACGGCGGCCTTTTGGGAACCTGGGTAAACATCTGGTTAAAAAACATAAAGATTTCCGGGTCGTCCTCGATCAGTTCCTTAAATTCGAGTAACACCGGGTGCAAAAAATCGCTGTTCACTGCCTCAATATATAATTTACTGTCCTCTGCATTCTCGGATAACGCTTTCTCCCGTTTCGCCTCGAATGTCTTTCTTTGCTGTTTACTCTCCTTGATAAGCTTGTCCAACCAATTTTCGAGGACTGCCTGGTCCGACGGCAGCCAGTGACCAACACGGAATGGAACTGCTTTCTGATTGCTCATTTTTATCTCCTTTTTTCCTGTAGCATGAATTTGGGTGATCTCGATTTTCAGTTATCCAACGCTTCTTTCCTGGTTGGGCTGAATGTTGAACAAAATAATTATAGCGCAAGTTATTATGACGTTTACACCTCCTTCCGCCCATGGGATGGCGCACTGCTTGTGGATGTTCCAGGCCAGCACAAACAGGATGGCCGCGCTGAATTCCCGGGGGGATCCATCAGGCGGCTGAAAGCTCCCAGCACGGGTCAACGAAGCGGGTCAAAAAGTCCGAATTGATATCGTCATGCGCGAAGTCGTAGCCCACAAAAATCAGCACGAAGAACAAAACCGTGTTCACGGCCCGAAAGATCATGGCGATGACGTTGCGCGCCCTCGAATTGCACCGCTCCCAGGCGCAGCAAGTCGGACGTGTATTTGACCGTGACGGGTATAGTCACATCCACGCGCGTTGCTTTTGGCGATAAGCCGCCCAACGGCAGACGGCCCGCCCCGACGCTCTGACGGGGCTGCGGGGGATGGCGCGCGGTTTACGCAGTCATCGGCCCCCAAAACAGCCGCCCTGTTAGCGTTTTCCTCGCGCCTGCCCGCGGCTTGTCTGCGGTTCTTTCCTGCCCGGCAAGTACGGCGCGCCGCCGCCGGGCGGCAGGATCGTCTCGTCTTGCGCAGCGACCCAGATAAAGAGCGGCGTCGACTTGCTGCCCTTGTAGTTTTTAACCCGGTAACGTCGCACTTGCAATCCGCAGCCCATCAAGAGCAGCTCGAAATCTTTACTCGGCTCCGTCGACCAAATGGCCAGGCTGCCCTGTTTGCGCAGCGCGCGGCGACAGGTTTCAATTCCACCCGGGCCGTATAGACGTTGATTACCCAAATCGACCATTGCGCTTGGCCCATTATCGACGTCCAGCAAGATCGCGTCGAACCTGGCGGCGGATTGCGAGAGCAGCCCAAAGATATCGCCGCTGACGAGTTGCACGCGTTGATCCTCCAGGGGCTGACCGTTGAGCGCGCCAAGATACTGACGATTCCACTCGACGACCGCCGGTAACAGTTCACTGACCACCACGCTGGCGTTGGGAGCGAGCATATCCAGCGCCTGGCGCAAGGTATAGCCCATGCCCAGGCCGCCAACCAACACGCAGGGCGTTGCGCGGCCGGAGAGATGCGCGCAACCCAGGCGCGCCAATTCCTGTTCCGACTCATGTTGGCGGCTGTTCATCAATTCCAGGCCGTTGATCTTGATCGAAAAATCACGGTCATGCTGGTAAAGTTCCATCTCCCCGCCATCCGGCGTGCGGGTTGTTGCTAATTTGATGAGTGGTTTCATGTGTTTTACTCGATGGTTGGTTCGACCTGTTACACAAAGCCAATCTCCCCGCGCAGGCGGGGAGATTGAGTTCACCAAGCCCGAAGGAGAAATAAGGTCAAGATTTGCGCGCCGCAGGCTTGCGATCGGGCAGGCGTGCGCCGCCGATCATTTCATATTCCCTTTTACCCAGCGGATAAATTCCGGGAACGTTATTTCTTCTGTCAGGGACAATTGTGTCTTGTCTTCCAAGTGTAAATGCGGGATATGCTCACCCGCATGTTCCTGCCCGATTTCGCCGTACTTAAGGCGAATGGCGCGTGGGTCAGGGCTGTTATCAAATCCCGCTTCAACCCATTTTCCGCGCAAGACGTAATAGCGATATTTTCGCAACCCATCGCTGAATAATTCTGTGACCAATACCTGGTACTTCCCATATTCTGCTTGCAGGCGCAGGATTGCCCGATTCGGGGTGCTGTCAATCGCGTAAGTGGTTTGCTCAAAAGTGGACTGGCCAAGCTCGATTATTTCAGCAAAATGTCTTGCAGTTTTGTCGTCCAATCTTCGATTCCTTTATGGCAAAATTCCCAATCGGCCAAATCCACTTCCCAGGTTTTGTTGATGGTAGATTCGACATTTTCTACGAATGCCCGGTCTTCGGCCATGCGTTTGGAAAACAGGGGATATTCAAGGCCATAGCGGGTTTTGTATAGCTCATCTCTGCGGCGCAGTTCGCTGATCCTGGCAGCGATTTGATCGATGGTGTAGTGTTGCAGGGCAACATTGACCGACTCTTGCAGGTCGCCAAAAGAACTGAGAATTTCGATAAATTTATCCTGGACAGATACGGTGACCATTTTTACTCTTTCGGTGATGCTTCCAGAAGACAGGCGTAAGGCTTGGAATGATTATATCAAATTGCCTGGGTGTAGAAATCAGGAGTGGACTTTCACCAGCAAGCAGACAATGATTTTTCAGGGCGCACCACGCGATGTTAAGCGGCGTTGTAGGGTTGCATGGCATTTCTTATTTGAAGATACTCATCCCATGTCTTATCTGAAAATTTTAGCATGTGGGTCATTACTATTCCTATATATCCATTTAATTCCATAAAAAGAGCATCAATATCGTTATCGTTTGACAAAATATCATCAAGCCTATCTCCAATATGTACTATTCTTGTTCGATAACCAATAAATTCACCCGATGCATTACGCTTGCCTGTTAGTTCGTTGAATCTCTCTCTTAGCTTTTCGTATTTTTTCGAGTTACGGGCGATATACCGTGCTATTATTTTTGCGACATCTGTAAAACTTTTATAGCCATCCGGATAAGCAAGATATTCAAGCAAACTCATACTTTGCACAAACTTAGATGTATTGTTATTCGCTTCCAAAATTCGAGAATATAACTCAAGACCATGTTGAAGAACCTTACCAACTTCGCCTTCTTGCGGAAAATCTTCTAAAGTTAGTTGTTCCAAGACAAGGCCGAGTCCTTTAGTGATGATATGAGTAAAGGCGGCTCCAGCAATGATATATGATTCGTGGTCACCTAATGTATAAAGAAGTGCAGCTGAGAACATTGGGTTAGAGTCTAAAGTACCTGCTCTGCCAGGCAAGGTGTCAACCACATGCATTTGGCAAAAATGAAATCGCACTACATCCAATGTTTTTTCTACATAATCCGAGAGACTTTTGATAAGTTTTATATGGCTTTTATGACTTCCCTTTAAAACCGTATTCCAAGGTATTTTGGCTGGAAACACAACTAATGGATGTTGATCAAAAGATTCTTGTGTAATACCAGTTGCAGCCGATGCAGCCGTAGCAAGGGAACCACTATCTAAGCTATTTGGAACTACCCTGAAATCTGCAATATCGAGATAACCTGCTGGGTAAAAAGTAATGCCAGTTGGATAGGTGAGTGGATACTCTAAATGGACTCGAGACATTGGCATAATTACCAGTTGTGAGCCATTGGATAAATATTCGGAGTACAAACTTATTGTTTCGTTTGTCATTATGTATTGTGTGTATAGTCGCCTAACCGGGCCGGGAGTATACGGCGACCAACGAATGGCTTATGGACGGCAATAGATTAAAAACAAACAGGACAGAATAAATAACATCCATTCAGTTCCTTCCAACCGGCCCCTGCCCGCCCGGCGCGTGATACCCCTTCATCGCCTCATCTCCATACAACGCGCGATGCACCGCGCTTAGGGCGCGCACCTGTTCGTAGGCGTGGTACGAGGAGCGCGTCAGCGGGCTGGCTTCCACCCATTGGAAGCCCAGGCTGTAGCCGTAGGCGCGCAGTTCGGCGAATTCTTCCATCGTGTAATAGCGCGAGATCGGGTAGTGTTTCTTGCTGGGCTGCAAATATTGCCCGACCGTCAGGATGTCCACGCCCCAACTACGCTGGTCGCGCATCACGGCCTTGATTTCTTCGATCTCTTCGCCCAACCCCACCATCAGCCCGGACTTGGTCAACACGTCGGGGGCAAGCTTCTTGGCGTTCGAGAGCGTGGCCGCAGCCCAGTCGTACTTGTCCTGCGGCTGGATGGTCTTGAACAGGCGCGGAACCGTCTCGACGTTGTGGTTCAGGATTTCGGGGCGCGCGTCCATGACGATTTTCAGCGCTTCGACCGATCCCTTGAAATCAGGGATGAGCACTTCGATGGAGCAGCCCGCGTGGAGTTCGCGGATGCGCCGGATGACCTGGGCGAAGATCGGCGCGCCGCCGTCCTTGCGCTCGTCGCGGTTGACGGAGGTGATGACCGCGTGTTTCAGGTCCATGGCTTTGACGGCCTGCGCCACGCGCTCCGGCTCCAGCCAGTCCATGGGGCTGGGTTTGCCGCGCTTGACGTCGCAGAACACGCACGAGCGCGTACACACGTCGCCCATCATCAAAAAGGTGGCCGTGCCGGAGTTCCAGCATTCGCCCATGTTCGGACACATGGCTTCTTCGCAGACGGTGTGCAGCGATTTGGCGCGCATCAGCGTGTGTAGTTTTTCGTAGACCTCGCCCGATGGCGCGCGCACCTTGATCCAGTCCGGGCGGCGCAGGGGCGTGGTATTCAGTTGTTCGGGGGAAACCCGGTCACGGGTGGGGATAAAACTCATCGATTCTCCATAGTTCACCACGAAGGCACAAAGCCACGAAGGAAACTTTTAGGTTCTTTGGGATTTAGAGTAGTCCCTCCCCCGTATCTGGCGATCAACCCGTAAGTCGGACTTAATTCCGACTTACGGGTTGGGGTCGGTCACAGAGATTCCCAAAGAGCCAATCTTTTAAGCCTTCGTGTCTCGTTTGCCCCTGTTAGGGGGTTGTGGTAGAAAACGCACTTTGTCTTTCCGGGAAAGAAAGCCAATTCAGCAAGGACTTTGCGAAAAGGATTTTAGCCACTATAAGAATGAAAGTCAAGCGGAGGCAGTAATTCGCACGACTGGGTTAAATCAATCCGCAGATTTCGCCGAAAAAGCATTAAAAAATCTGCTAAACCTGCGCAATCTGCGGATAAGGGTTTTGATATGGATGATTGCCAGAAAGGCGGAACCTTTAGCCGGGATTCATTTCTCCCAGCGTGACCGTTACCTGTTGGCTCTGACCGTCGCGCACAAAGTCCACCGTCACCTGGTCGCCCGGTTTGTACAGGAAGAGCGTGTTCATGTAGGAGTGGTTTTCGTCCAGCGCGGTGTCGCCGATCTTGGTAATCATGTCGTTCTGCTGCAAGCCCGCCTGGCTGGCAGGGCTGTTGGCATCCACGCCGGTCACGTAGACGCCCCACTGCACCGACAGGTTGTAACGCGCCGCGATATCCGGGGTAATCTGTTGCCAGGTAATGCCCAGGTTCGGACGCGAGAAATAGCCTTTCTGCATGATCTGTTCGGCCACCGCGCGGGCCGTGTTGACCGGGATCGCAAACCCCAGGCCCTCGGCCACCGAGCCGCTGCCGCTGTTGCGCACGATCAGGGTGTTGATACCGATCACCTCCCCCACCAGGTCCACCAGCGGGCCGCCGGAGTTGCCCTGGTTGATGGCCGCGTCGGTCTGGATCAGCCCCTCGATCAGGTATCCGCGCCCGGTGTCGATGGAGCGCCCCGTCGCGCTGACGACGCCCACCGTCACGGTGTTCTTGAAATCACCCAGCGGCGACCCGATCGCAATCACCGTTTCACCGGATTTCAGGACGTCCGAGTTGCCCAGGTTCGCCACAGCGGGCACTTTGCCCTTCGTTTTTAGGACGGCGATGTCGGAGTAAGGATCGGTCCCAACCAGCGTGGCCTGTTCCTGGCTGCCGTCCGAAAGGACAATGTTGACATCTTGCGTGCCTTCCACCACGTGGTTATTGGTCAGGATGTAACCCTTGTCGGAGATAAAAATGCCGCTGCCGCTAACCGTCTGGTCGCCGGTCTGCCCGAAGAAAGTCATCTGACCGGGGATGGTGCCCACCACCGTCACCACCGCCGGCCCGACTTTTTGCACCGACTGGGTGATGGTCGTTTCGATGTTGGTGGTGTTGATCACCAGCGTCTGGGTCTTGTCGGTATTGCTGACCGACGCTGCCGGCAGCGTTTGGATCGCGCCTGTCAGGCTGCCTAATTGTCCCTGGCGTATGGCCTGATAGACGCCAACCCCGCCGGCCACTGCGCCCGAAAGCGCCGCTACCCCGGCGACAACCACAACGAACAATACATAAAAAACGCGCTTCCAGGACATGTCAAACTCCTTTTTGGTTGTTCTACTTAGCCTGTCACACCTGCCCACACCGCAGGTGCGGGTTGCGAGGAGCCGCTTCACAGGCGACAACCCAGTACCTGCGGTCTGGGCAGGTGAGCAATCTCGCGTATTCATTCAAACAATTGTTTGCAGGTTAGACGGGATTGCTTCGGGCTGACGCCCTCGCAATGACAGATTTATTAAGTGGCTGAGTAGTGAATTTTGGTTTTCCTGTGTAATCCGCATAATCTGTGGATTGTGTTTTGTAATTTCAATTCTAAAAGGCCAAGATGAAAACCACATGAAGAATTTGTGGGATAAATGTCGATGTTTTCAGAGTCGCCACATATGCCGGGAAAGGAGAGTGTGTTGGTCGCGGCCCGGCAAGCCTGGAATTGCCTCTTGACAAACCGCATAATCACCCTATAATAAAAACGAACGTTCGTTCAGGAAAATCACAATATGTCCGAAGAAATCACTACCGAAACGCTTACAAAAAGAGAACGCACCCGCCAGGCCATCCTGGATGCAGCCTACAGCCTGGTTATCGAACAGGGTTACGCCGCCACGTCCATGCGCCAGGTTGCCGAACGGGCCGGGCTGGCGCTGGGCAGCATCTATAACCACTTCCCTTCCAAAGGCGATGTCTTCCGCACCATCATTGATGAGCGACATCCCTTCCTCCAGATTTTGCCGCTGCTCAATTCGGTCGAAGGCAACACCATCGAAGAGTTTGTGCGCAATGCGGCCCAACTGCTGATCGATGAACTGGGGCATCATCCCGATTTCCTGAACCTGATGCTGACCGAAATCGTCGAATTCAAAGGCGAGCATGCGTCGCTGGTGTTCGAAAAAATATTCACCATGATCCTGCCGCTCGGGCAGCGTCTTGCCAGTCTGTCGGGCGCGTTGCGCCCCATCCCGGCCCCGGTTTTGCTGCGCGCTTTCCTGGGCATGTTCTTCTCGTATTACATTACCGGCGTCCTGCTCGGCCCGGTCATGCCGCCGGAGATGCAGGACGATGCCCTCGACCATTTCGTTGAAATTTTCTTGCACGGCATTCTCGCTGAAGACCCTGTATAGGAGAGTCTATGCTCAATTCCCGCTTGATTTCGATTATCCGTAAAGAGTTTATCCAGATTATGCGTGACCCGCGCACGCTGGGGTTGATCCTGATTATGCCCCTGGTGCAGCTATTCCTGTTGGGCTACGCTGCCACCAATGACGTGCGCAACGTGCCGCTGGCCGTCTTTGACCAAAGCCACAGCCCGGAAGCGCGCGCCCTTTTGGATGCTTACCGCGCCGCCGACTATTTCAAAGTAGCCTATGCGGTCAGTTCCGAGGCCGAAATGCAGGCCCTCATCGAAAACGGAGATGCCAAGGCCGGGTTGATTATCCCGCCCGATTATGCCAGGCAGCTCATTGCGGGTTCGGCGCAGGTGGCTTTCGTCCTGGATGGTTCCGACCCCACTGTGGCCGCCACGGCGCTTTCGG
Source organism: Anaerolineales bacterium (assembly GCA_049792555.1). Taxonomy (GTDB): domain Bacteria; phylum Chloroflexota; class Anaerolineae; order Anaerolineales; family Villigracilaceae; genus UBA5195. The sequence continues at coordinate 181 of JBARBA010000133.1, read as the reverse complement.
CGGCCCAACTGATCGGGCAGAGTCACGCCACCGGCATTCTGTCCGAGAAAATCGTTCGCAGCGGACAGAGCTTCAAACTCCAACCGCCCGTGGATGTGCGCACGACCGTTTGGTATAACCCGGATATGATCAGCGCCTATTTTATGATCCCCGGCCTGATCGGCCTGATCCTGTCTGCCAT
>JBARBA010000132.1:0-3280 GCA_049792555.1 Anaerolineales bacterium | reverse complement strand
GGATGTCTGGTTCTACGAACATACCCTGCCCGCAGGCGTCAAAAATTACACCAAAACGCGCCCGATGCAGTTCGAAGAGTTTGCGCCGTTGCTGGATTGGTGGGACGCGCCGCAACGCGCGGAGAGTGAGCGCGCCTGGAAGGTTCCCGCCACGCAGTTGATGCAGTACGACGCGAACGGCAACCTGCTGACCGTCAACCTGGACGTGAAAAACCCCAGCCGCGCCGCCGACCTGGAGCACCTGCCCCCCGCCGCGCTGGCCGAGAGCATTGCCGCCAAAGAGCAGCAGATTTTGGGGCTGATGGATGAGATCAAAAAGCTTTTGGCGTGAGCAGGGCTTTCACAAAGTAGGTTGACAAAACTGTTCTCTGATGGCGCTTCTCAAAAAGCTTAACGCGAATGTCACGGATAGGGCGAATTGCGCGAATTTTTCGGGCTTTATTCGCGCAATTCGCCCATTAGCAAAATTCGCGTTAAAGATTTTTGACTTTGTGAAAGCCGTGTTGGCGTGAGTTACAGCGCGCCGCATCAGGAACCAAAGCGGTATAATCATGGATGGAGGCTCCCATGACTCTTGTTGAACAAATCCAAAAACAGTTTTCCGAACTTCCGCCTGAGAAACAAAGTGAAGTGGCAGATTTCATCACCTTCTTGCAGCAACGGGCAGGCGCATCCCAACCTGCCAGACGGCGCGAGCTCAAATACCACGCCGCCTTTGGCTCGTGGAAAAGCCGCAAGATTAACGCCGTTGAATATCAGCAAAAACTGCGCGCCGAGTGGGGCGATCAATGATTGCGGTCTTTGACACCAATATCGTGATCGATGCCCTCAATGGTGTGGCTGACGCCAATGCGGAATATGCCCGCTACGAACGTGTCTTAATCAGCCGCCTGACCTGGATGGAAGTTTTGGTCGGCGCACAAGGCGATGATATGGAGTTGCGCGATTTTCTGGAGACGAACTTCGAGATCATCCCGCTGGACCTGGCAGTAGCCGAAACGGCTGTGCAACTACGCCGCGCCCATCGGATGCGTTTGCCCGATGCCATTATCTGGGGGACGGCAAAAGCATACCAGGCCATACTGGTGACGCGCAACACCAAAGACTTTCATCCCGATTGGGACGGCATTCGAGCGCCGTACACGTTATGACCCCAAACAATTCTTGAAGAATTCGGAAGTTTCGCAAAAGATGACGGAATGACAAGTACCTGGCAAAAAGACCCTAATGGATGAGATCAAGCGCTTGTTGAGCGAGAAAGTCTAAACAATGCCCATTTTCGGCACTGAATTTTACAAACCTGAGCAAAACGTGGCCGGGTATCGAGACGCTTTGCGCCAGGCGCTTGCCGCATGTCAAACTCCTGACGAACGCGAGATCATCCTGCGCCAGGAGGCGATTGAAATGACCCGCCATGTTACCGAAGGCATCAGGGATTTGGTCAAACACAATAAACACATCCATCATCTTGTGCTTGACTTGGGGGCGGTTCCCCTTGCAACCTGGTCTGACGCATTAGATGCGCTGGCTGGCAGTTCCCTGCTTGCATTAAAACAAAAGGTGGGTGAGATGCGCCGCGATTTGGAACAGGGCAAAGTTGAGGGCTTTACTGGTACCATGTTCCTGTATGGCAAGCCAACTTTTGCAACCCTTGAAAACTTTTATGCAATTGTATTCGAGGGGCTGTAATGGCGAACGGTTGGCAGACTGTACCGCTTGGCAAAATTCTAAAACGTGTCAAACGAGAAACACCCATTGAAGATGACGTAACTTATAAACAAGTTACCGTTCGCCTTTGGAATAAAGGCGTTATTTTGCGCGGTGAACAACAGGGTAGTGAAATCAAAACAAAACGTCAATTCATGGTTTCTTCGGGGCAACTTATTCTTTCGAGAATTGATGTTCGCAACGGTGCTATTGGCCTTTGCCCTGTAGAACTTGACGGTGCAATTATTTCAAATGATTTTTGGGCTTATGACTTTGATCGTAATTTGATTTACCCTGAATTTCTTGAATATTATGTGAAAACCCCCGGTTTTATTGATGATGCTAATCGAACAAGTTCAGGCACTACAAAACGTATTCGCTCCGATGAAGGAGCATTTTTGCGAATTGAAATCCCCCTGCCGCCGCCGCTGACGGAGCAACGCCGTATCGTGGCGCGCATCGAGGCGCTGGCGGGGCGCGTGGCGGCAGCCTTGTCCCTGCGCAGGGAGGCTAGCAATGAAGCAAGTTTACTTATTAAATCTTGGGTATCTAAAGTTTTTGATTACGAATCTGGCGATTCATTGCCAAAAGGGTGGACTTGGAAATCATTTGCACAAGTTTTAGAACCAGATGGTATGAGAACCGGTCCATTTGGAACGGCCCTGAACAAATCAGAAATTATGGATGATGGCGTTCCTGTTTTTGGAATCGCAAACGTAGGCAATAATAAGTTCATGCACGGGTTTACCGATTTTGTGTCTTTTGAAAAAGCAGAAGCTTTATCATCTTATACTCTTCAAGCAGGCGATATTGCCGTAGCGCGTTCAGGGACAGTCGGTAGAAGTTGTGTCGTTCCAGAAGGTTTATTTCCTGAACCAATCATGTCATCAAATTTAATCAGGATGAGAATAAATGCAGAAGTTTTTCTACCTGATTTGATGTGCCGCATTTTGAATGGTTCAAAGTTGGTGGAGCGTCACAAAGACAAAGAATGTCGTGGCTCATCAAGAATATTCTTCACTCAAAAAATTCTAAATAGATTTCAATTACCCGTCCCCCCACTCCCCGAACAGCGGCAGTTGGTGGCATACCTGGATGGGTTGCAGGGGCGGGTGTCGGCCTTGCGGGCGGCGCAGGCTGAGAGTGAGAAAGAGCTGGCGGCATTGATGCCGTCGGTGTTGGATCGGGCGTTTAAGGGAGAGTTGTGAAAAATACAGGAGAGAAAAATGACGAGTAAAACAACAGGCGCAAGGGTTTTGGTCCAAGATGAACGCTGAGTTTAATCAATCCGGTTGGACCGAAAAAGGCGCCACCCTGACCGAAAAAACCGCCCAAAAAGAATACGGGTTGACCCGGGCCGAGATTCTCGAAGCGATCAAAGCCGGCAAACTGCAATACCGCGAAATCAGCATGTATGGGAACCCGGCCCTGCGCCTGCTGCGGCAGGAAATTGAAGCGCTTGTCAGCGAGAAACATGGCGTTGACTTTTTGAAGAAAAAGCAAATCGAGAAAGAATTGGCCGAAGTTAACAAGACTCTAGGCTCACTGAAATCCCAGGCCCGCGCGCTTGAAA
>JBARBA010000131.1:0-3147 GCA_049792555.1 Anaerolineales bacterium | reverse complement strand
CCCAACAGCTTTTTTTATTTCAGCAGCACTTCGGCCAATTTCGCCGTCGTTTCGATGATTTGGTCGACCCCTTTGGCGCGCAGTTCGGCTTCTTCGCCGAAGCCGCATAGCACGCCCAACGTTTGCGCGCCGGCGGCCTTCCCGGCGCGGATATCGACTGTGGTGTCGCCGATCATCAGGCAACTTTCAGGGCGGACGCCCATCGCTTTGGCGGCGTAAAGGATCGGGTCGGGGTAGGGTTTGGTGTGGGGCGCGGTCAAAGCCGTCACGACCACGTCAAAGTACGGGCGCAGGCCGAACTCGTCAAGAAACATCAAGGTGCTGGCCTCGTCGCGGGCGCTGACAACTGCCATCGGGTAACACCCCTTGATCTGTTCGAACATCTCTTTGACGCCCGGCACGAGCAGGAAATGCTTCATCGGGCGCGCATGGCGGCGATTGAACCGGTCTGCCAGCGCCGCCAGGGTACTGTCGAGGCCAAGACGGTCGGGGATGCCGATCAGCAGGTTGCCCGGCGCTTCGCCCCACATTACCAAACGGCGCGCGGCGCGCGGCGCATCCCGGTTTGGCAGCAGGAAACGTAGGGGACGCAGGTAGCCCGCCGCTTTGTTGACGAACTGGTCGTCGGTATCGCTCAGGGTGCCGTCCACGTCAAAACACAACGCTTGAATTCGGGGCAGGTCAAGGGGCATCTCAACTCCAGAAGAGCACGAGCGCGGCAGCCACCACAAGCAGACTGAGCATTAATCCGGCTGTCAGGGTCAGCACACCACAAGAGAGCAGCGCTTCGCGCCAGGGATAAGGGTTTTCCATAAGTTTATTTTATACCTTGCGGGCGTATCTTCTCAAAATTTGGGAGGAATTGTTGTTGCAAGTGGTTTCGATACGGCAGCGGGACAGCACCGCTGCCTACTCAACCACCGATTATTGAGATGATACCTGCGGGCATTATATCAACAGAAATTCCGCTACGCGCAGCGAGCATAAGAAGCAATATTCCGCCTGCTTATGCTATACTAAGCCAGAATGAGCGAATCGTTTTACGCAACGCAAATTCTGGTTTAAAGTATTTACTGAGGTTCCTTATGCTGCAAGACCAGCGCGCCGTCCTTGAATTGCTCTACAAAGTCAGCCGTGAATTTGCATCGGCGCTTGACTTGAGAACCGTGTTGACGCGCGTGTTGTTTGCCAGCCTGAATAACGTCGGCGGGGAACGCGCCACAATCGTCGTCGTCGACGATAACGGGCGCGTGATCGAATCGGCGATTGTTTACGGCAACCAACTGCGCGAAACCACCACGCTGCAACTCAAAGATACGGTGGATCGCGGTCTGGCCGGCTGGGTGATGCGCAACCGTCAGGCTGCGCTGGTGCCCGATACGAGCAAGGACCCACGCTGGCTGCGCCGCGAAGATGACGCGCAAGACCGTTCCGGGGCGAAATCGGCCATGGCGGTGCCGCTGCTGGCGCGCGAGAAAATGGTCGGCGTGTTGACGCTTGTCCACCCCGTTCCAAAAGCCTACGGCGATGAACACCTGGAGTTAATGCAGGCCATCGCCGAGCAAGCGGGCATGGCAATTGTCAATGCGCGGCTCTTTTCTGAAAGCCAGCGTCAGGCGCATGTGATGACCTCGCTGGCCGAAGGCGCAGTCAGCATGAACACATCGCTGCGCATGGACGAAGTGCTCGAGAGCATCCTGAGCAAGACCAAACAGGCCCTGGCGGTGGAAACTGCCGCCCTGGGCATGGTGGACCAATCCAGCGGGGATATCGTTTTCCGCGCCGCCAGCGGCGAAAACCGCGACAAGTTGATCGGCAAACGAGTGAAACTCCATGAAGGCATTGCCGGGATGGTCGTGCGCGAGGGGCGCGGCGTGCTTGTCCCGGTCGTGACCGAGGATGCGCCCCTGACGGGCGCCGAGCAACTGGCAGGCAGGGTGCGCGCGCTTTCATGCGCCCCGATCCATGCCAGGGGCAAGGTCATCGGTGTGCTCGAAGTCTTCAATCCGCTTGAAAAGGTATTCGATCCCGACGCGCTGCTGGTGCTGACGGGACTGGGCGGCTTGGCCGGGTCAACCATCCAAAACGCGCAATTATTCGAAAGCCTGGATATCGCCCAACAGCGTTACCGTGACCTGTTCGAAGACAGTATCGACCCGATTGTGATTACAGACCTGGATGGACACGTCATTGAGGCGAACCTGCAAGCCATGATCCTTTCAGGCCATACCAGCCAGGAATTGCATCAGTTTATCATCGAGCAAATGCACGACGTCGATTTTGAAAAGACCGGGCGCGGGTTCGAGAAAATTGGCAATTCGGCTGTCGAATACGAATCGACGTTGTACGACAGCCTCGGCGGCACACACCCCATCCAGGTCTATGCCCGCAAGGTAAACTTTGACGAATCCGAGTCGCTCCAGTGGATTTTGCGCGACATCAAGGAGCGCAAAGACCTGGACGCCTTGCGTGAAGACCTGGCTGCCATGATCTACCACGACCTGCGTTCGCCGCTGGCCAATGTGCTCTCCAGTATGGAAATGATCGCCGCGATCATCCCCGAAACGCAACAGGAAGCCGCCGCGCCGATCCTGGCCATCGCCAAAAACTCGATGGACCGCGTCCAACGCCTGGTCTCTTCCCTGCTCGACCTGACCCGCCTGGAACAGAACCAGCCGGTAGGTCAGCGCAAGCCCATCACCATCCCGGCGCTGGTGAAGGATGTGCTGGTGGCCGTCAAACCTTCCGTCGATGGCCGCAAACAGAGCATCGAAAGCATCCTGGCAGAGGGCATGCCTGCCGTCTTTGTCGATGTGGACATGATGCGCCGCGTCTTGATCAACCTGGTAGAAAATGCCATCAAATATTGTTCCTACCAAGGGCACATCATCATCAGCGCAGAAACGGCCGGCGAGTTTGTGCGGATGTGTGTGCAGGATGACGGCCCCGGCATCCCCGAAGCCGACCGCGAACGGATTTTCAACAAGTTTACCCGTTTGAAGAACAGCAAAAACGAGGGGGCCGGCGGCCTGGGCGTGGGGCTGGCCTTCTGCAAGTTGGCCGTTAAAGGTCACGGCGGGAAGATCTGGGTGGAAGCCGCGCCCGAAAAGGGATCGAGATTCCTTTTCACCATCCCCATTACAACCC
>JBARBA010000130.1:0-7018 GCA_049792555.1 Anaerolineales bacterium | reverse complement strand
GGGTTGTACAGGTCTACTGTGTTTTGCAGGACGCCGTCCACGTAGATGGCGGCTTGGCCGTAGGCCGGGCCGTGCGCGGTGGTCCAGTCGAAGGTTACACCGTCGAAGCGGAAGGCCATGACGGCGTTTGCCCTGTTTGAAATGCGGTAGGCGTTGAAATGGACGCCGGGGTTGCGCAGGCCCAGCCAGCTTCCATATGAAAGCGTAACAGCATCCGTGTTGATCAGGTTGTCGTCGTAATTGGTCGCGCCGATCTTGAAGCCGTCGACCACCACCCACTTGCCGGTCGAGCGCGCATTCTTCGTGTTCATGGCCCGGATGATGACGGTATGTTTGGCGTTCGTCAGCCCGCTGACCGTGACGAGGTACTGCCACTGCGGGGTGGGGCTATACAGTTCAAGGGTGGCTTTGACCACGCCATCCACGAGCACCTGCGCCCTGCCCTGGTCGGGGCCGCGATAGGTGATCCATTTGATCTGGGTAAAGGCTGAAGCCGGTTTGAAGGTGAAGTCGCCGGAAGCCGCCTGGCGGTAGCCGCCGCCAAAGGCGCCCGCAGCCGTAAACCCGCCGAACGGGAGCAGGCTGTCGCTGCCGTTGGAGGCTTTGGAAGAAGTCACGCCGAGCCAGGTGTCGTATTGGATTTCGTAACTCTGGTTCCAGATCAATGAACCGCTGTAGGGCTGCGGGCGGATGGTGACGTTGACGGTGATGCTGGCTGCGCCGCCCTTGCCGTCCGAAACCTGTACCACGAACGGATCGAAACCGTTGTAGTTGGGGTAGGGGACGTAGGAGACTGCGCCCGTGCCCGCAACGACCCCGGCAGCGCCGAAGCGGGCCAGTTTTAGGATGCTCCAGGTCAACGGGTCTTGGTCGGCGTCGGCGGCGTGCAGCGTCAGCGCGAAGGGCACCGGTTTGCCGTTCTCATCCATGCTGACGTCCACGCTATTGCCTTCGGTGATGACGGGCGGGCGGTTGGCGGGCTGGGTGGCGGTCATCGTGCCCGTAGGGGCTGGGGTGGCGGTGGGGGTAAGTGTCCGCGTGGCGGAGGGGGTGCGTGTCGGTGTGACGGTAGGGGTGAATGTCTGCGTGGCGGAGGGTGTGTGTGTCGGTGCGGTGGTAGGGGTGAGTGTCCGCGTGGCGGAGGGAGTGCGTGTCCGTGTGACGGTAGGGGTGCGTGTCGATGTGGTGGTAGGGGAGAGTGTCCGCGTGGCGGATGGGGTGTATGTCCGCGTGGCGGTGGCCACCCAGGTGACTGTCATCGTGCCCGTCGCTGTCCCCGTAGGGGAAGGGTATGGCGTAGAGGATTCGGCGGAAGTTGGCGTAATGCTTCCTGCTGCCGTCTGGGTGGGAGTAGGCGTCGGCGTTAAGCAGGCGTTGTTTTGCCAGCCCGGCAGCCGCGCGTCAATAAAACTGATCACCGCCGGATTGCAGGAGGTCAACCCGTAGCTAAGGCTCAAAGAATGAAGGCTTGTGAGATTGACAATCGAAGCCGGGATTTCTCCGGTCAATTGGTTGTTCGCCAAATACAGATCGTAGAGTTTCGTCAGGTTGCCCATTTCTGGCGGGAGGGGACCGCTCAACGCATTGTTCTCCAAATGCAGTTCCGTGAGTTTCGTCAGGTTGCCCATTTCTGTTGGGATGGGACCGCTCAATGCATTGTTATCCAGCCGCAGATACGTGAGATTTGTCAGGTTGCCCAGTGCTGCCGGGATGGGACTGCTCAACAAATTGTTGTTCAGCCACAGAATCGTGAGATTTGTCAGGTTGCCCAGTTCTGGCGGGATGGGACCGCTCAACGGATTGTAATACAAACCCAGATACGTGAGTTTCGTCAGGTTGCCGAGTTCTGGCGGGATGGAACTGCTCAAATGATTGCCACCCAAATCCAGATACGTGAGATTTACCAGGTTGCCCAGTTCTGGCGGGATGGAACCGCTCAAATCATTGCCCGTCAAACTCAGCCTTATGAGATTGGTCAGGCTGCTCAGTTCTGGCGGGATGGAACCGCTCAAATCATTGGTAGTCAAATCCAGCGACGTGAGATTTGCCAGGCTGCCCAGCGCTGGCGGGATGGAACCGTTCAAATCATTGCCATCCAAGTTCAGCGACGCAAGATTTGGCAGGTTGCCCAGTTCAGTTGGGATGGCGCCGCTCAACTTATTCCAACATACATTCAGTTTCTCGAGTTTTGTCAGATTGCCCAGTGCTGTCGGGATGGAACCGGTCAACGTATTGCTATGCAAATCCAGCGACGTGAGATTTGCCAGGCTGCCCAGTTCTGGCGGGATGGGACCGCTCAAGCTATTCTGAGATAAATCCAGATATGTGAGATTTGTCAGACTGCCCAGTTTGGTTGGGATGGAACCGCTCAAATCATTCCGGGAAAAATCCAACAACGTGAGATTTGTCAGGCTGCCGAGTTCTGGCGGGATGGAGCCGGTCAACTGATTGGCAGATAGAGACAATTCCGTGACGTTGGTTCCATTCCCACAAGTTACGCCAAACCAACTGCACGGGGTGTCGGTTTGCAGCCAGCCGGTGTAATTGTTCCAACCCGCGCCGGCAGCGCTGGTGTACAGGGCTGCCAGCGCATCGCATTCCGCCGCAGGGATTTGGGTCTGCGCAGCGCAATTTGTGAAGGTTCCTGATAACGGTTTTGCCAAAACGGCCCGGTTCGGGATCGCCAGGAAACTGCCCAGCAGGACGACCGTCAAGAATAGGCGCGCCAACGCTTGAATCAAAGACTTTGTTTTCATATTTTCCTCCGCCAAATAGAACTTCAAAAGGCAATCCCGCGCGCCTGCCCTCCGCAGTGTGGCGCCCCTTCGGGTGTTTGTTTGGATGCCCTTCGCGGGCATTCCATAAGAAAAGTATACCGGCTCTATGGACGCAAATCAAGCGCCAAATATGATAGGTTGGTCTATAAACATCTTGACAGACCTGTTGGGTCTCCAGTACCCGGCAGGTCTGTCGGATAAAAAAAGGGTCTTTGGGAATCTCCGTGATCAAAACTTTTTGGGACACGGAAAACACGGAGAAAAACCTTCGTTTTAAGCTCTTTCCGCGTGTTCCGTGTATTCCGTGTCCGGGTTTCACGCTAATTTCTAAAGAGACACCATGTCTGCCTGACACCACGAAGCATGAAAATGGGCTATTTCCAAGACAGCCCAAAAAACACATCCCCGGCGCTCAAAAGCCCCGGGGACGCGCTGACTTTGGAAAGAAGGCGACGGTCGCCTATCGCATGGCATTCAACGTAATGATGAAGGTTGTGCCTTGATTGATTTCACTTTCTACTTTGATCTCCCCTTTCAGTTCATCGATAATCGACTTGACAATATATAACCCGACGCCGCTGCCCGGAATTTCTGCCAGGGTAACATTGCGGGCGCGAAAAAACTGCTCGAACAGGTTCGGCATGGCTTCCGGCGGTATCCCCAGGCCCTGGTCCGAGATCGCAATGTGGACCTTATCGATTTCTTTCGAAACATGAATTGCCACGAAACTGCCCGGCGGCGAAAACTTGGCGGCGTTGTTGATCAGGTTGATAAAGACCTGTTGCAAGCCGCTCTTGTCGCCCCAAACCATCAGGGGTGCAGAAAGCCCGGATGTTTTTATGGCGATATTCTTTTTCTTTGCAACCGGTTTGATCGCCAGGACGGATTCTTCCAGGATGGGGATGACGTCCAGGGCTTCAGGCTCAAGGGTTAACTTGCCGCTTTCCAGGCGGCCTGCCATGAGCAGCCGGTCGATCAGGCTTTTTTGGCGGTTCAGTTCATTGTTCAAGATTTGCCAGTATTCAACTTTTTCAGCCGGGTCGCCGTCGCCCTGGAGCAGGTCGCACATCAGTATGGCAGTCGTGAGCGGCGTCCTGAGCTCATGGGAGGCGCGGTTGATGAAATCTGATTTCATTTGGTTAAGCCGGGCTTGATCGCTGATATCCCGGATCACGATCAAGGTCTCGGCGGCGCTGATTGGGTCGAGATGGGCTTCGTAGATATTATTGCTGCCGGGGATGCTGAATTCTTTGCGTATGTGAGCCGAAACCAAAAACGTATCGCCTGTTACGGTCGCAATCTGGCGTGAAATATCGCCATTCCAAATTTCAGATAGTTTTTTCCCGTTGACGGTCTCACGCTGCATGTATAAGGGGTGGTCTTTCCTGGCAGAATAATCGAGAATATTTCCAGATTGATCCACACGAATAATCAGGTCAGGCAGGGCAGCCAGAATGGCGCGGCTGTGCTCCTCGCTTGCATGTATTTTCTCTTCGGTATATTGGCGCTGTAATGCGGCCCCAATGATATTTGCGGCGGTGCGTATTGCCTCGCGCTGCACGGGATCCCACTTCGGTTGCGTTACCGGCGCAAGCAGGCCCACAAAGCCCCAGGCGCGATCTCCTTCGAAGATGCGGATAAAGGCCAGCGGAACAGGGGAAAAATCCACGGAGTCCTTCGCAAAAGCCCCGGCGTCCATGAAGAAATCCCTGGAGTTGGCTCTCCTGTTGAGTGACAGGTAACGCGTAATCGTTTGCAGATCGATCTGCGGGGCAGCCGGGTTTTGCCACTCAAAGCAAATATCGATCCCGTTTTCAAAACGGTCCCGGTCCCTGGCTTGAATGATGGCGCACCTCGCCAGGTTGGTCGTCCTTCCCAGGAGTTGTAGTATTTCAGGGATTTCTTCCTGAATGTTGGATGAACGCAATAATTGTTCGGCAGCATTGTTGATGACCGCAAGGATAAGATTGCGGTATTTTAACGACTGTTCGGCGGCTTTACGCTCGGCGATATCGCGCGCAATGGTTTGCACATAAGCGGGGGAACCGTCCTGGTTGTATACGATGGATGTGAGGATTTCAACAGGCAGGATCGAACCGTCTTTGCAACGCATCAGACGCTCGAACAAGTTGGATGTGTTGCCCAGCACATTTTCAGTCCCAGAAGGCGCATCCTGGTACATGATTTCACTCACAGGTTTGCCGATCAGTTCTTGTTCAGTGTAGCCCAGCAGGTGGATGGCTTGAGGGTTTACGGCAATATATCGCAGATCAAAGCTAATGATAAAAACGCAATCTTCCATTTGCTCAAAAAGCGCGCGGTAATGAAAGTTTTGATCCCAGGCAGGTTCAGTCTGCGTTAAAGAGTCTTTGAACGGCGTCCTGCTGCGTCTGGGGTGCTTGGGGATGGGGAGGGTATTTTGATTCATTGTGTATCTCCTTGCGTTTTGCCGGGAATGCGCATGCACACTCGACAACCCGAATCAGTATCAAAAAAACCGACGGCGCCTCCCAGTTTTTCGGAAATTGCTTTGACGATCGTCAGCCCTACTCCCAGCCCGTCATAGCTGCGCGCGTCTCCCTGACTGATTTGATAGAAGCGCTCAAAAACTTTATCGCGCAGTTCTACAGGAATACCAATCCCTTCATCCCTGACGTTGACAACCACCCCGCCTTCGTCTGTGGAGTAAATTTTTATTTCCACCTTTCCATCTTGATGGCTGAACTTGAAAGCATTATCGGCCAAGTGGAGGACGCATTGGGTAAATTCTTTACGAGGCAGACGGGTTCCTGGATGGATTTGAACATCCAGAATGAGATTGATATTCTTTCTCTTATACTTTTCCAGGCGCTTCCTGATGGGCTTGATGATGTAGATTTCCGGGTCAATGGGTTGCCTGGTTATGTTTATATTCTGTTCATCCAGGCTGGTAAGAATGACCATGTCCGTCACCAACGAATCCAAATACTCCAGATTGGAAAGCGCCATTTTAACGAAATGGAGCTGTTCTTCGGGATCTTTGAATTTGTTTGTCACCGCCAATTCCAACGGCATCATTACGTTGACCAACGGCGTGCGAAACTCGTGGTGGAAATTTTGCGTAATTTCGCGCCGCAACTTTTCCATCTCTTGCTCGGCCAGGCCTTCCATTTCTTCACGCCCGCGCGTTTGTTCGGCCTTTACGCGCCGAAAGACGGTTTCAATGCGCGCGGTCAGTTCTTCCGGATTAAAAGGTTTGGTAATGTAGTCATCGGCGCCTTCGCGAATGCCGCTAATGCGGTCTTCAACGCCGGTTTTTGCAGTCAGGAAAATGAAGGGAATTGTGGAGAGTTCGGGATCGATCCCCAGTAATCGCCTGACTTCAAAACCATCCGGCGGCGGCATCATAATGTCCGATAATATTAAATCGGGTTTGGAACTTCGGGCAAGTTCCAGGCCATCTTTGCCATTGCCGGCAACGAGCACCATGTACCCCTTGCGTTTCAACAGCGCTGCCACCCCGACCAGTAAATTCGGTTCGTCGTCAATGACGAGAATTGTATGCTGCTTTTTGCCATTCTGCTTTTCGGGCAGCCCCTGGGTGATCCTGCTGGTGCGGCTCACGTACCTGGGATTATTGTTCACGAACATGATGCTCAAGCCTGCCATGGAAATTACATCTCCGGAATTGAGAACGCAATGCTCGATGCGCTGATTGTTGACGAATGTGCCGGACGTGGATTTTCGGTCATACAGGGTATAAACTCCGTTTTCATGGTGAATTTCGGCATGGAACCTTGAAACGGAGTCTTCATGCAAGACAACGTCATTATCCAGGTGGCGACCGAGCCGCATGACATCACGGTTGAGCGCCACGATTTGTTTGTTGATGATCAGGAACACATTTTGTTCCGTAGCAGATTTCCTTTGGATTTCGTTTTTCATGGCGTTTCACTCCTGGCGCGTCAGTGGTCCTGCGCCGTTGGAGCGTTTCTCCTTTTACCTTGTAGTTCCGTCCCTGGGTAGCACAGCGGCTGACCGGTTTGTGTGAATAAGTATAGTTCTCCAGAAATTTTTTTCCACAGATTTACCCTACGGGCGCGATGTCGTCGATTTTCGCACACCTGTCCCGGCGTGGTGAGACCGCACTTAACTGTGGAGACCTTTTGAAGGCACAAAAAGAACGATTTGGACACGGATTACACGGAGTTACACGGATTCTGCTAGTTTTTTAAGGGGGTTTTTTCCGTGTTCTCCCGTGT
>JBARBA010000129.1:0-10029 GCA_049792555.1 Anaerolineales bacterium | reverse complement strand
CTCCTTGGCCAATCGCATTCCGGTGGGGAAAAACAGCCCCATCAGCAACCCCACGGGAAAGATTACGGCTACGGATACGCCGATCTTCAGCAGGATCGGCGCAGCGATCATCGCGGGGAGAAGCGCGTTAAGTAAAAACCCAAGACCGATGATGCACCCGGCGGTAACAATCGGATACAAATATAGCCAGGGTTTCCGGGTCAAAGGAAGCCGGTCGCTTATTAAGCTGCCAATCCCTGTGCTGGCGATTAATGTAAAAAGGAGAATTCCCAACGCATAGATCGGGTGACTTAGCAATACGGTCAACCTTTGAATTAAGGCGATTTCCGTCAGCATGAATCCAGCGCCGATCAATGAGAAGTAGAGCGCGCCTGCCCACAGTGTCTCTGCATGGAGATTGATCTCGATCCCATATTGGGTTTTGAAAGCCAGCGGCAACACGATGGTTGCGATGGCTACAACAAGAAGCGTCACCACCAGTAACAACAGGGTTAACGTTGCGATAAGGTTTCCCTGCATAACGCCACCTGACACCATCGCCGCCGCGCCGATATTGGTGAGCCGCAGCATATTGAAGAAATACGGGCTTTCATCAGTCGGCGGAGTGTAATTTAACTCTGTTCCCGCTATGACCGCCAACAGTTGATCGCGTGTCTGGGCCGACGCTATATCACCCAATAGGCGATCGGCAGGGGGCTGACCGGGAAGTAAAATGACGCCAAACCCCAGTTCTTTACATACCTGCGATAGCTTGTTAATATCCTCTTGCGTGAACGGTTGCCGTCTCAGGATCAGTGTTGCCATATTGCCCATCGTGATCAGAGCAATATGTTTGGAAGGTTCTTGAACGCCCTGGTCTTGTAGCGCGGCAACCGCCAGACTTACCACACGTCCCGTTTCACTGATCCGGTCCGGGCTATACCACCTCGACACAGTGAATATGCCGTTATCTTCCAGTCTATTAAGATATAAATCCCATGCCTCGACTGTATACAAGGTGTTCTCAGAAAGCGAGAAAGCGCCTGCGCCTGTAGCGGCCCATGTGTCAATCAGTGACATCTGAATAATGGAGTATTTCTCCGGGTTTTGCGATAAGTATCCCCTGGCCTCAGCGGTTACCAGGGTAACATCGGGGCGATCTGCGAGTCCGGCAAAACCCCTGAAATCTTTTTGTAGCAAGTTAACTAAGATTGGGTTAATCTCTACACCCACAACGTGTTTTTGCCCAAATAGAATAGCGCTTTGAACATCCCTTCCTGCGCCCATGCCAATGATAAGGGCTTTACCCTTTGGGGCTATATAATAGGCGATGTTTGACACATAGTACCGGAGATGGTCAATGTCTTGAATGGAATTGAACTTTCCCATAACCGTAGCTGCTGAACCATCAATGTTTACATGGCGTTGGTAGATGGGGGTATTAGGCGCAGAAGGACTAAGGCCCCAATCATCAGGGGGGCTGAACTCTTCTTGGTATACGGCCACCCGGGAGAAGGAGTTCCACCGCTCAAGGGTGTAGGTAGTAGCAGGTTCAATCTTGCCCTTTACAATCAGTGGCCTGATGCCCGCCGCACTGAGAGAATTGGCGAGGCCCGCCGCCAGAAACAACAAGAATAACACAAAACCCAGGCGTGGAAACCGGATCGAAGGCTGCTTCCATGCGAAACATATTGCCGCCAGGGCGCTTATGCAACTACAAAGCAAGATGAGGCTTGGCGCGTCGAACACTTCAAGGCCGACAAGGACAAACAGGCAACCCATTGATGCGCCGATCAGATCGCTTGCATAAAGCTTGCCCATGGGGAGCTTGTACTTGGTCATAACTGCCGAAACAACAGTCCCTGAAAAGTAGAATGGCAAAGCGCAAGCAATTGTTGTGATAAGCAGCGCGAAAAGGCTCATCACGCTGCTGCTAAAATCGAGCGGGATCAAACAAAGCAAGATAAGAGTTACCGGAATGCTGAAGGTCAAATAGATGCACGATTTCCACAAAGACCGTGGAAGATTCTCGTCAGAGAATGCCTGGGGGCTTAGAAAGACTTTGGTGGCGCCTGCCGTCATCCCAAGCATTGCTGTTGATATAGAGAAAAAAGCCAGGTAATACCATGTTGTAACGCTCAACAGACGCACCAATATAATTTCCAGGGAAAGCCCTGAGAACGCAACGAGAAAAAGCCCCAAAAAAATGTTCATTCCATCCATCTCCTAACGAATTAAGGATTGATCCCACGAAAGCATTGGGCCTACCCTACACCCTGCGGGCACACTTCGGTAAATTCGGGATGGTTCCCTGAGTTGTGACGGCATATAGAGTTATTTGCGGATTTGCCAAAGCGCGAGATGTGTGAATCTTTGAAGTTTGCGCCCAAAATTGGCATTTTGTTGCCCGAAATGGGCTATCTGGCACATATTTGAAGCCTACTTGGGTCTGTTTGTAAATTTACAAAAAAAGGCAACCCGCAAATAATTCATCATGTGTCACACGGTATGGAACCATCCCTAAATTCAGCGCAAGCTTCGCGGGCGCGCCCGCCCTGAGTGCAAACGAAGGGATGCCGCCGTGAGTTCGGCGCGCGCCCCCCACCGGTGGTTCAGGTTCAGGGCAAGCCCTTCAAGCGCAAAGCCAGTCCTTCCAGCTTTCCCACCCCCGCCGCAAACATCGTCACCTGCAACTGCCTGCGGATCAGCCGCAACATTTCGGCGGTCTGCTCGCTCGAAGTGGCCGCCGCTTTCAGGAAATTCCCCGCCATGCCGCCCAGGGTTGCGCCCAGGGCAATGCACTTGGCGATATCCAGCCCGTCCTTGATGCCGCCCGAAGCGAAGACGATCGTCTCAGGCGCGGCCTGCCGCACCTGCTGGATCGATTTGGCGGTGGGGATGCCCCAGCCCACGAACGTCGCCGCCAGGTTGCGGGTGAACTCGTCGGGGGCGCGGTGCATCTCGACTTGTGACCACGACGTGCCGCCCGCCCCGGCCACGTCGATGGCGGCCACGCCGCAGTTTTCCAGCAGCTTGGCCGTTGTTCCAGAGATGCCCCAGCCGACTTCTTTGGCGATAACCGGGACCTCGATCTTTTTGCAGACTTCCTCGATCTTCTTTGCCAGCCCCTTCCAATTGACGTCCCCGCCGTGCTGCACGGCCTCCTGGAGTGGGTTCAGGTGCAGGATCAAGGCGTCGGCTTCGATCATGTCCACGGCGCGGCGGCATTCGTCCAGGCCGTAGCCGTAGTTGAGTTGCACCGCGCCCAGGTTGGCAAACAGCAGGATATCGGGCGCGACCCTGCGCACCTGGAAACTGGAGGCCCGCTCGGGGTGCTCAATCGCCGCGCGTTGGCTGCCGAGTCCCATGGCCACGCCCTCAGTCTGGGCCGCTTCGGCCAGTCGCAGGTTGATCGCTTCGGCTTCCGGCGTTCCGCCGGTCATCGACGAGATCAGGATCGGCGTCCCCAGTTTTTTGCCAAACAGGCTCAAGGTGGTGTCCACTTCGTCCAGGTTTAGATCGGGCAGCGCCTCGTGGACAAAGTAAAACTTTTCCAACCCGGTCGTCAACGCGGAGCGCACATCCTGCTCAAGGTTGATTTTAATATGGTCTGCTTTTCGTTCATTAATGGGCGCAACTTTTGTCATGGGTCTGTGTTCCTTGTAAAGAATTAAGCATGTGGTAGAATTGCCCCTGCGAAACCTGATTCAACTCTACTGGAGGAAGTTATGGCTGAAACTGAAACTGAAACTTATACCAAAATCAAGGCAATTATCGTCGATTTGCTTGGGGCGGATGAAAGCAAGATCACGATGGAAGCCCGTTTCCGCGAAGAACTCGAAGCCGATTCTCTCGACTTGGTCGAGTTGATTATGGCCTTCGAAGACCAGTTCGGCGCGGAAATCTCGGATGAGGATGCTCAGAAGATCCTGACCGTGGGCGAGGCCGTCCGTTACATCGATAGCCACAAGTAGTCCGTCCGCCTGCAATTTGTTCGTGATTATACAGTAAAGCCGCCTGAACAAGGCGGCTTTGTCTGTTATATTCCGTAGGCGCGCGACCGGTTTCGGTGGCAGACAGAGTGCCACACTTCGAGACGGTGAGCGAAAGACGAACTGTCAGCGCATCGCTCAACCACCCGCCGCGCCCCTGCGAGTTATTTCAACAACGACGGAATTTCTTCGGGATGCCGGGCGATTTTGACGCCCACCGCTTCGAGGGCCTTGATCTTGCCCTCGGCGGTGCCTTCGCTGCCTTCGACGATGGCCCCGGCGTGGCCCATGCGTTTGCCGGGGGGCGCGGTTTGGCCGGCAATGAAGCCGGCGATCGGCTTGGTCATTTTGGTGAGGATAAACTCGGCGGCTTTTTCCTCGTCTGAGCCGCCAATTTCACCGATCATGACGATTTTGTCGGTGTGGGGATCGTCTTCGAACATTTGCAGCACGTCAATGAAGCCGGTGCCGTTGACCGGGTCGCCGCCGATGCCGACGCAGGTGCTGGAGCCCATGCCGGCCAGCTTGAGCGCGTAGAGCACTTCGTAGGTCAGCGTGCCCGAGCGCGAGACCACGCCCACGTTGCCGGGGATGGCGATATTGCCGGGGATGATGCCCACTTTCGATTCGCCGGGGGTCAGCAGGCCGGGGCAGTTCGGGCCGAGCAGGCGCACGCCCAATTGGTCGATGTAGGTGCGCACGCGCATCATGTCGCTGACGGGAATGCCCTCGGTGATGCAGACGATGAAGGCGATGCCCGCGTCGGCGGCTTCGAAAATCGCGTCGGCGGCATTGCGCGCCGGGACGAAAATGACGCTGGTGTTTGCGCCGGTGGCTTCAACTGCAATTTTGACCGAATCAAAGACCGGGATTTTCTCGTCCACCCATGCGCCGCCCTTGCCTGGGGTCATGCCGCCAACGACGTTTGTGCCATAGGCCACCATCTGGCGGGTGTGGAACAGCCCTTCGGCGCCGGTAATGCCCTGAACGATCAGGCGTGTGTTTTTGTTGATCAGGATGCTCATGTCTCAGGCTCCCTTCGCGGCTGCGACGGCCTTTTGGGCGGCGTCAGCCAGGGTTTCGGCGGTGATCAGGTTGGCGCTGGCCAGCATTTGGCGTCCTTCTTCAGCGTTGGTGCCCACCAACCGGACGACCATCGGCGCTTTTAGCTTGACATCGGCAATGGCAGTCAAAATGCCGCGCGCCACTTCGTCGCAGCGGGTGATGCCGCCGAAGATGTTGAGCAGGATGGCCTTGACATTTACGTCAGACACGATGATGCGCAGCGCCGCGGCGACTTTGTCTGCGCCTGCGCCGCCGCCGATGTCCAGGAAGTTGGCCGGTTCGCCGCCGAAATATTTCAGGATGTCCATGGAAGCCATGGCCAGCCCCGCGCCGTTGACCATGCAGCCGATGTTACCGTCCAGTTTGATGAAGGTCAGGCCGTATTTGCGCGCTTCCACTTCGGAGGGCGCGTCTTCGTCGGTGTCGCGCATTTCGGCCAGGTCAGGATGGCGGAAGAGGGCGTTGTCGTCGATCAGCATTTTGCCGTCGAGGGCCACCAACTTTTTGTCTTTGCTGATGATCAAGGGGTTGATCTCGGCCAGGGTTGCGTCGTTGCTCTCGTACGCCTGCCACAGCCCGTGCAGGATTTCGCTGAATGATTTCCAGTATTCGCGCGGCAGGTCGATGCTGCTGGCAATGTCGCGGGTCTGATAGTCCTTGATGCCGATTAAAGGGTTGATATGCACCTTGACAATTTTTTCGGGATTGGTGCGGGCAATTTCTTCGATCTCCACGCCGCCGGCGGCGGATGCCATGATGACGGGCTTTCTGGCCGAGCGGTCATTGGTGATGCCGAGATAAATCTCCTGTTCAATGGCGGCTGCCTCATCTACCAGTACTTTGCGCACCGGCAAGCCTTTGATTTCCATTGCAAGGATTTGTGTGGCAAGCTGTTCGGCTTCGTTGGCGTCTTTGGCAACGCGGATGCCGCCGGCCTTGCCGCGCCCGCCGACCAATACCTGGGCTTTGATGACAACGCGGCCCCCCAGTTCGTCGGCGATAGTTCTTGCGTCGCCGGAGGTAGATGCCACCCGTCCTTTGGGGATCGGGATTCCGTAACGAGAGAAAATGATTTTGGATTGGTACTCATGGAGCTTCATGCGGGTTATGTCTCCGAAATGGAATGAAAAATAGGAGCACGGCGGGTTTCGACAAGCTCAACCTATCAGGTTTCGGTACACAGAGAGCGCTACACTTCGACACGGTGAGCGCACATCATTGCTTAACCACCTGCCGCGCCTCTACACCGTTTTGTGCGGGGTAATTATACCCTTCACAGTCAGAAATGCGCAGCGCAATGTTGTGCATTTCTGACCGGGGCATTATATACCATTGCGCCCAAAAGCAAATCCCCGGTTCATTACGAAGAACCGGGGATTTGGCTCATAAATTTATTTCAGTTTATTTTTCCGGCACTGTGAACCGCATCACGCGGTTATTGGCCGAGTCTGTGACCCAGACAAGTCCCTTGGCGTCGATGGCAATGCCGGAGGCCAGCCCGAAGGAGGCGTTGTCGGTGCCGTATGCGCCCCACAGTTGGACAAATGTGCCATCCGGGGCGAACTCGATCACCCGGTAACCTTCCGGGTCGGTAACGAAGACATGTCCATTGGGCGCAACGGCAATAAAGGGCTTGTTGTCGAGCGTCTGGCTCTTCCAGCCGTTGATCGGCCATTGTCGCAGGGGAGTGAAGCTCTTCCCGTCAGGGGATGGGCTGAAGACCTGTACGCGCTGGTTCCAGGTGTCGGTCACGTAAACATTACCCTGCGCGTCGAGTGCAACATCCACCGGCTCGCTGAACTTGCCGACCTCAAAGCCTTCGGAGCCGATCTGGGTCAACAGAGCGCCGTTCGAATCGAATACCACAATACGTTTGTTGCCTGTGTCGGCCACGTAGACATGGCCTTTGGCGTCCACGCTGATGCCGCGCGGGCCGTAGAGCAGGTCTTGGTGAGTTGCGTCAGACTGGCCGAACGAGCCCCACATCTTGATAAACTTGCCGGTCGCATCGAATTTCTGGATGCGGTGGTTCCACGTATCCGAAACATAGACCGAGCCATCCGGGCCGACGGCCACACCCCAGGGTTCATTAAACGTCCCGCCGGGGGCCTTGGGGTTGGCGCTGACATCAACGAAGCTGCCCCACGAGTTGATTGCCTTTCCATCTGCGCTGAAGTGCTGGATGCGGTGGTTGCGTGAGTCTGCCACGTAGAATGTGCCGTCGGGGGCAAATGCCATTCCGCGCGGGGCATTGAATTGGGTCTCGCTGCCTGCGCCTCCAACGACCAGGTCTGCCGTCAGTGAGATGCTGCCCTTTTCGTAGGGATCGGGTTGGGGCGCCACCGGCGCTGCCCCGTACTTCCAAATCGTCTGGGCTACATCCTTTTTAATGTAAAGGCGCATCCGGTCAGACGGGTCCCAGTTTTCATTCGTGGTGCCCGTCTCGTTGGTTGCCTGAGCATACAGGGTATAGTCGCGGTTCAGCCAGAGGCTGAAAATGGCTTGGCGCATTTGTGGGTCGCCTATGCCATGGCACAGGCGTGAGAAATCCTGGTCTTTGAAGAATTTTAGGACGCTCAAAATGCCTGTGCAGGGATAATCCGGAGCGAAATCGGTTTTTGGATCACGCGAACTGACCAGGTTGAAATAATCCTGGTTGGGCCAGACCATGCGGATATATTCAAATTTATAGAATTTGTCTCCGACGAGTGGCTCTATTTTGCTGAAATTGGCGGCGCCGACCAGGATGGCCGGGACTTCGCGCAAGTCCACGCCGGGGGAGCCGCCGTAGAATTTGGCGTTCTTGAAATCGCGCATGTACCAGGAGAGCGGCCAGGAGGTTATGTCGTCATAGGCCACGACAATCGCGTAAGGGTCGCCTGTGGTTTTTTCCGAGAGATCGCTGATCTGCCGTAGCGCGTCCTTGATACCGGTGTAGCCATGTGCATAGACAAGTTGTTCCATGCCGCTGTCGTATAAGACGTAATTCGCGCGGATCGTGGTGCGAATTGTCAGGATCGCCAGGATGCCGAAAAAGAAGAGCAAGGCCATGGAACCTATCTGCCGGTAGGACCAGCCCTTGAGAAGGATGTATAAGCCCCATCCGCTGGCGCATACACCAAGCAGGGATACGATCAAGGTTGCGGTTGCCTGCAACTGAGGCAGCCCCTGACCTGAGAACGGCCTGGGGTCGCCAAGCTCTGTGATAATGACGACGCAAACGCCGACCACGAATATAATCAGCAAACTACACACCAGCAGCGGTTTGCGCTTGCCGAGATCGGCCCAGTCGACGCTCTCAATGACCTGGCCGATGGCCCAGCCACCCCATAGGATCATGGGTAGGGCCAGGTGGAAGGTCAGCCAGGGCATTTTTTCCCCGGCGATGGTAAAGGCAATGATGCTGCCAACCGTCCAAAAGCCCAGCAGGCTGACCAGGTTGGTGCGGTTTTCCTGATCCTGGATCATCTGGGGTGTGGCATCTTCCGGGAGCTTCGGGCGGCGCAGACTTAAATAGGCCGCCAACACACAGGCGATGGCCGGTAAAAACTCATAAATCGGGATAGTGATCATGATGTAGTAGTACCACGGTTGAGAACCGCGGGCTACTCCCTGCTGTTCGAGCCAGTAACCGAGCGAGCCGATCGCGCCGGTCAGAAGGCCCGCGCCGTTGGTGAAGAAGGATGTATAGAAGACGGTATATACCGCAAAGAAGAGTAGCGCCGCCTTCCACCAGACGTCTTTGTTCCAAAGCATACCGACCACGATAGCAGCAATGATAAAAACAGCAAAAATAATGATCATCAGGGTAATGCTCGGTATACCCAGGCTCGAGATGTCATTTTCTCCGTTGGGAATTGCAATGGAAACATTCCACCACTGCAAAGTGAATTTGTTGAGGAAGCTCATGGCAAAGGCCGAGAGCATGGGTAGCACCATTGTGCCGATCACAATCAGCAAGTCAAAGGAGCGTTCCTCGCGGATTTTCTGCAAGCCGTAGCCGTTTAACAGGAAGAAGACTGCCCCCGCCAGACCGGCGACGCCCAATGCCCCCAGGATATAAACGAACGGTGACGGTCCCGGCGCTGGCGGTACAAGCGGCGCTGCGTTGGCGGGGACGGCTGGCGCAGCCGTTTGCCCGGCATCCAGCGCTGCAGATGAACCACCCGCTTTCAAGACGATATACGCACAGGCGATGAGCACGACTGCGGCGCTAATGCTGATGATAAAACCCCAATAATCCGTGTCGTTGTCTTCCCAGGGTTTTCGCACAATGCGGATGACGAAATAAACTGCCAGGTAGATCAATGCCAGCGCAGCGTAGATAAACGAGGTTTCTTTCGTCAGGAAGTGAAGGAGCAATGCGCCAGTTACCAGGTAGATATATTTGGCCTTCCCCGTTTCCAGGTAGCGCAGAATGCTGTAGAGCATAACGAACAGGGAGACGCCAACGTACGAGTCTTCACGGGTGTAGCGTCCATAGAAAAGCAGGAAGGGCGAGATCAGGGCCATAAACCCGACGATTAGCGTTCCGGTGCGGCCAAGATAGCGCCGCCATTGCCAGACGGCGGCAACGGTCAGGACGCTAAAGATGGCAGCCGGGATGCGCGCCGTGAAATCGTTTGCGCCGAAGATGAAATAAGTCAGCGCAATCAGGTGGAACTGCAGCGGCCCGTGCATCATTGGGTTATGTTGGTAGCCCTGACCCTGGGAAAACAAGTAGGAGTAGTATGTATGCAGGCTTTCGTCGTGGCTCATGACGCGCACGCCCAGCATGTAAAAACGACTGATCAATGCGAGCAGGATGACGCCCGCAAAGAGCAGTATTTCCACGGTCAGCCAGGGCAGAGTCGGGATGGGGGCTTTTTCAAGCCAGGC
This sequence comes from Anaerolineales bacterium, assembly GCA_049792555.1. GTDB lineage: Bacteria > Chloroflexota > Anaerolineae > Anaerolineales > Villigracilaceae > UBA5195. The sequence continues at coordinate 115 of JBARBA010000129.1, read as the reverse complement.
GATGGGTTTTTCTTCGCCTTTTGTGAGTTGTTCGTTGCTCATGGGTTCTCTCTCTCCGAAAAAAAAGATGCGTGACTTATACTTCAATCTTGACGTTCTGACAAGTTTCGCTGAA
>JBARBA010000128.1:0-3342 GCA_049792555.1 Anaerolineales bacterium | reverse complement strand
GTCCTTGGCCGTGACGCTGACGATGCCGTTGGCGTCGATGTCGAACGCGACCTCGATTTGCGGCAGGCCGCGCGGCGCCGGCGGCAGCCCCGTCAGGTGGAACCGCCCGAGCGTCCGGTTGTCGCGGGCCATCGGGCGCTCGCCCTGCAGCACGTGCACTTCGACGCTGGTCTGGTTGTCGGCCGCCGTCGAGAAGATCTCGCTCTTGCGCGACGGGATGGTCGTGTTGCGCTGGATGAGCGGCGTCATGACGCCGCCCAGCGTCTCGATGCCGAGCGACAGCGGCGTGACGTCGAGCAGCAGCACGTCCTTCACCTCGCCGGTGAGGACGCCGCCCTGCACGGCCGCGCCGACCGCGACGACTTCATCGGGGTTGACGCCTTTGTGCGGCTCCTTGCCGAACATGCGCCGCACGGCTTCCTGGATGGCCGGGACGCGCGTCATGCCGCCCACCAGCACCACTTCGTCGATCTGCGCCGGGGTCAGGCGCGCGTCCAGCAGTGCCCGGCGCACCGGTTCCAGCGTGCGCTCCACCAGGTCAGCCGTGAGCTGGTCGAACCTGGCGCGGGTCAGGGTCAGCGCCAGGTGCTTGGGGCCGGAAGCGTTGGCCGTGATATAGGGCAGGTTGATTTCGCTTTGCAGCACCGTCGAAAGCTCGATCTTGGCCCTTTCGGCGGCTTCTTTCAGGCGTTGCAACGGCTGGGTGTCTTTGCGCAGGTCGATGCTGTGTTCGCGGTGGAACTCCTGAGCCAGGTAGTCCATGATGCGCTGGTCGAAGTCGTCGCCGCCCAGGAAGGTATCGCCGCTGGTGGCTTTGACCTCGATCACGCCGTCGCCCACTTCGAGCACCGAAACGTCAAAGGTGCCGCCGCCCAAATCGTAGACGGCGATAATCTCGTTTTCTTTCTTGTCCAGGCCGTAGGCCAGCGAGGACGCCGTCGGCTCGTTGATGATGCGCAGCACTTCCAGCCCGGCGATCTTGCCGGCGTCTTTGGTGGCGTTGCGTTGGGCGTCGTTGAAATAGGCCGGGACGGTGATGACGGCTTTCGTCACCGGCTGACCGAGGTAGGCTTCGGCGTCGGCTTTCATCTTCGACAGGATCATGGCCGAGACCTCGGGCGGCGAATAATGTTTCCCGGCCATTACCACGCGCACGTCGTTGTTTTCGGCGGCGCTGACTTTATACGGGACGCGCGCCTGCGTGCGCTGCACCATCTCGTCATCGAATTTGCGCCCCATGAAGCGTTTGACCGAGAAAATCGTGTTCTGCCCGTTGACAATGGCCTGGTTGCGCGCCACCCGCCCGACGAGTCTTTCGCCGTTTTTGTTGACGGCCACCACCGACGGCACCAGCCGTTCCCCTTCTGCCGAGGGGATTACAACCGCTTCCGCGCCCATCATCACTGCGACGACGGAGTTGGTGGTCCCCAGGTCAATGCCAATAATTTTGCTCATCTATTCTCCGAAAAAAACTGGTTACTACCCAACCATGTCATTGCGACATCGTGCCCGTAGGGTAGGAGCCGCTCCCCAGGCGACGAAGCAATCCCGCCTAACCTACAAACAATTGTTTGAATGAATACACGAGATTGCTTCGGGCTGCCGCCCTCGCAATGACAAATTTTATTGAAATACTGATTACTGTGCCACCTTCACCATTGCCGGTCGCAAGACACGCTCGCCGTGCATGTATCCCTGCTGCAAGACAGCCGTCACCGTGCCGGACTCATACTGCTCGCTGGGTTCCTGCATGATGGCCTCGTGCAGGTTCGGGTCGAAGGGTTTGCCTTCGGCGTCGATGCGCGTCACGCCCTCGGCATCCAGCAGGGCCTGGTACTTGCGATAGACCAGTTCCACGCCGTCGGCCCAGGTGTCGCCCGCGGGGCGGTGGGCCAGGGCGCGTTCCAGGTCGTCCATCACGTTCAAAAACTTCTTGATGGTCGCCCCCGAAGCATAACGGTAGCTCTGCTGGGCCTCCGCTTCGGTGCGGCGGCGGAAATTGGTAAAATCGGCGCGCTCGCGCTGCAAGGCGTCGAGATATTCCTGTGCTTTGGACTGCGCTTCGGCGAGCTGGTTCTTCATGGCGTCGAACTCTTCCATCGACATGGCAATAGCGACTTCGGGTTCGGGGGTGGGTTGTTCTTTACGCTTGGGCATCCGTTTGTTCTCCTGCGAAAGTATCGTTAACGAGTTCACTCAATAAACCGGCAACGTAGCGCACGGTTGGAATGGTGCGCGTATAAGACATGCGCATGGGACCGAGCACGCCGAGCGCGCCGGTCACCTGGCCGGGGATTCCGTAGCGGGCCAGCACCATGGAACACTGGCGCAAATCCTGCCACATCTCCTCGCCGCCGATCAACACCTGCACGCCGCCCACGTCGCTGTTCTGCGTGGTGCGCAAAAGCAAATCTTGCAGGGTCGCGCGTTCCTCGAACAGGCGCAGGGTGCGACGGGTTTCCTGCGTCTCTTTGAACTCCGGCTCGGCGAGCACGTTGGCCAGGCCGTCGTAGTAGAAATCGCCGCCCGGTTGCTCGCTGATGCGACGCATATCCTGCACGATCAACGCCGAAATATCGGCTTCGAGCGCGTCCGAACGGGTTGGGACGGCGCTGATCTCGTCCAGCGAGTGGCCCTGGTAGAGTTGGTTCAGGCGACGGGCCGCATCGCTCAAGCGTTCCTGCGTGACCGGTTCGGCCAGCGTCAAAATGCGTTGGCTGACCTCGCCGCCGAGCATCACCAGCACGATCAGGATTTGCCGTCCCTGGGTGGAGATCAGCTCGATGTGCTTGAAGCGCGCCGTTTCGGCGTGGGGCGACGTGACCATCGAAACGGCCTGCGACTGGTGGGCCAGCACCGAAGCGGCCAGCGTCATCCATTGCTCCACTTCGGGGCGCGCCTGGTAAAACTGGTGGCTGATGGTGTGCTGGACGGTTTCGGGCAGGTCGGTCTGGTGCATGAGATTGCCGACGAAATAGCGGTAGCCTTCTTCCGAGGGGACGCGCCCGGCGGAGGTATGCGGCTGGCGCAGGTAGCCCATCTCGGTCAGCGCCACCATCTCGTTGCGCACGGTGGCCGAACTCATCTCAAGGTGGTAATGCTCCACCAGGCGCTGTGAGCCGATCGGCTGGGCCGTTTCGGTGTAATCGCGCAGCACGAGCATCAAGACCATTTTCTGGCGTTCGCTGAGTTCGGTCATGGCATCCTTAAGGAATTTGTAATCGTTCACGGGGTTTCTCTGAACAAAATCTGAGACAACGCAAACGATAGAATAACAAAGTTGTAGCATACTTGAACCATGTCAGCAATAACAGAGCTTCTTCCTGCGAAATTACTTGAGGC
>JBARBA010000127.1:0-1927 GCA_049792555.1 Anaerolineales bacterium | reverse complement strand
CCCGAACTCGGTGGAGATCGTGCCCGCGTATTACGACATCCAGCCGTTGGGCGTTAACACCGGCCTGACGGACGCCATTTACGCCCGGCGCGCGCTGCCCGCTCCTATAGGCGGCAGGGGCGGCGGCGGCGACAATGGGCCGCTCGTCATCCGCGAGAAATTCCCCGATACGGCCTACTGGAAGGCCGACATCGTCACCGACGCGCAGGGCAGGGCAACAATTACGTTGACCCTGCCCGACAGCCTGACCACCTGGCAGGTAGACGCGCGTGGCCTGACGCAGGATACCAAAGTGGGGCAGGCGCTGGTGCGGGTTGTGACCGGCAAAGAGTTGATGATCCGCCCGCAGACGCCGCGTTTCCTGGTGGTGGGCGACCACGCCGAATTGGCGGCTATGGTCAACAACGCCACCTCGTCAACGCTCAACGCCACCGTCAGTTTGGATGTCAAAGGCTTCAGCCTGGATGACCCCGCCACAGCGGAGCAAAAAGTCCAGGTTCCTGCCAACGGACGCATCCGGGTGGCCTGGTCCGGGCTGGTGCAGGATGGGGACGCGGTGGAACCCGTTTTCACGGTCAAATCTGACAGCCTGGAAGACGCCTCGCGTCCTGTTGATGGCAACATCCCGGTCTTGCATTACAGCGCGCCGCAGACCTTTAGCACCGGCGGGATTTTGTCGGACGCGGCCACGCGCCGGGAGGTCATCGCCATCCCCAAGACTTTCCAGCCGTTGGGCGGCAAGCTGGATTTGGAACTCTCCCCGTCGCTGGCCGCCGTTATTTTGGACGCGATCAAGGCGGATAAGTCCCTGCCTGAAGATCTCAACTGGAACAACGAACGCCTGGCCTCGGACTTTTTGGCGAAGCTGGCGACCTGGCAGACGCTCAAGGCTGCCGGTCTTTCGACCGACCCGTTGAGCGACTCCGTTTTGGACGATGTGCGCCGCCTGTTGGTCAACCAGAACACCGCCGATCATGGCTGGGCCTGGACGACCGGCGGGGGCGACAGCGACCCGTACCTGACGGCTTACATCCTGTTTGCGCTCAATCAGGCGGACAAGGCCAACCTGGGCGTCGATCTCAAGGATGCCATCCAAAACGCTTATAACTACCTTGTGGCGGCCCCGCCTTTCGATAAAGATACCGATCTCACCCAGCCCTGGGCGCTCAACCGGGCCGTCTTTGCCAATTATGTGCTGCAACAAGTCAAGAGCGCGAATTTAGACACGCTCGACACGATCTACGCCAGCCGCGACAAGCTCGACCCATGGGCCAGGGCGCTGCTGGCCGAGACGCTGCGCTCGGTCTCCCCAAGCGACGAGCGCGCCAACACCCTGCTCACCGACCTGCAAAGCAGCGCCATTCGTTCAGCGACCGGCGTCCACTGGGAAAGCGCCCCGGATGTCACAAGCAATTGGGGGCGCAACCCCAATTCGCCGCTCCTGACCACCGCGATGGTGGTCTACATCCTGTCGCAGCGCGGCGCAACCGCCGACACCGCCAACCCGCTGCTGGCCGACGCCGCGCGTTACCTGGCCTCGCAGCGCGACGTTGCGTTGCGCTGGGGTTCGTCTTACGAGACGACCTGGGTCATCCTGGCGCTCGACCAGTATATGAAGACCACCGGCGAGCTGCTGGGCAACTTCAAGTTCTCTGCCATGCTGAACGACTCGCCCTTCGCCAGGGGCGAAGCCACTGCGCAAAATCTGGATACCGTGACGGCCAGCGCGCCGTTGACGCAGATGTTCCTCAGCGCCTCCAATTCCCTGCTGGTCAGCCGCGAGGCGGGCGCGGGCAAACTGTATTACCGCGCCGCGCTGACGGTGGACCGGCCCGTCGAAAGCGCGCCGCCGCTCGACCAGGGCATCGGCGTCAGCCGCCGCTTCGTCTCGTGCAACGGCGCACCTGCCCTGGCGGGCGGTGCCAGG
>JBARBA010000126.1:0-6628 GCA_049792555.1 Anaerolineales bacterium | reverse complement strand
GTCAAATAGGGGCCACAGGATTCTCAACTTGCACAAGCCCTCAGACCTTTTCTGCCCTGGTGGATGGTTTATACACCTTCCAGGTACATGCCAAAGATCCGGCCGGCAATTTCTCAAGTATTTCCAGTTATACATGGGAAATTGACACGGTTCCGCCCCAAATAATTATTAAAAACACGCCAAACAATCCATCCAACCAATCCCAACCGACTTTCGGGTTTTCCAGCCCAGAGACATCTGCCACTTTTGAATGTCAAACGGATGGGACCGGATTCTCCGGTTGCTCCAGCCCACTGACCTACCAAACTCCGCTGTCAGATGGTTCCCACACTTTCCAGGTGCGCGCCACAGATTTGGCTGGCAACACCACCAAAGCTTCGGACATCCCCAGCTACACATGGGTAGTTGATACGATAGCTCCCGATCTCACAATTACTGCCTACCCACCCGCTCCTCCTGTCACTGTCCTCAGCTCAGATTTCGCCTTCTCCAGTACTGATACGACGGCCATCTTCATGTGTATGCTGGGAAGCACAGACAATATCATTCTTCCCCCTTACAATCAGTACTATCCATGTTCTGCCCACCAAACTTTTACTGATCTTGCAGATGGTGTATATCACCTGATTGTGTATTCCCAAGACCCGGCCGGCAACCAAAGTGTTCCCCAAGAAAAGACTTGGGAATTAAGGCAACCGCCCCGCTTGACTCACCCATCGAACCCGTCTTTCGATATTGTCCAAGTGTTCGGATTTACCAGCACAAGCGCTTCAAGCTTCGAGTGCAAGCTGGATTGGGAACTTTTTGCCACCTGCACAAGCCCTGTCGGTTATTTTACCGAGGGCGTTTCCAATCCGTTGTCATATGGTTCCCATACATTCAACTTGAGAGCCATTGATGCCAAGGGTAATATTAGCGCTCCCCTTAGTTATACCTGGGTGGTAAACGATACGGTTGTTACATCCAAACCAAGCGCAATAACCTCATTAAGAGATGCAAGCTTTGCTTTCTCCACTCCATACGACGACCCAGGCACTACCTTTGAGTGCGCGCTGGATGGGGATATCAATAATCCCAATTTCCAACCCTGCTCCAGTCCCCAAAGTTATTCGAATCTTGCGCTTGGCGCTCACACATTTATGGTGCGAGCCACAAAGTGGGGAACAATGTTGGATAGCCTGGGGAGAGTTGTCGACGCAAAAATCGATGATCCAACGCCATATGTGTGGCAATGGACTATCAAACAACAAGAACGTCTCATTAACGGCGGATTCAATAGTTATACCGGGACACTACAAATCCCAACAGGATGGACCGGTTTGGGTTTCACAAGAGTTGATGGCAAGGACACGTTGAACAAGAAAGAAGGGATAGCCTCCGTCAAAATGGTTGGCAATGGCAAGCTCAAAACCCTCACCCAAACCTGGAATCCCCCGATTGCAGGTTGGAGCGGCGCGCCATTCAAATTCTCTTTCTATATTAAGGGCACTGCGCTTCCTGTGGGTGGGTCTTGTAGCGCGCAGGTTATTTTGTATAGAGTAATAGACGGTTTAACCAAGACCTACACCGTTCCCTGCCCACTTCGCACCTATGGATTTACGCAAAAACCGATTTCATTCTCTGCGCCATGGCCGTTTACCAAAGTGGTGGTCAAATTCACTTTCAACAAACCCAGTGGCACGGTATGGTTCGATATGGCCAGTCTGATCGAATAGTCGCTCCGTTTCACGGGTGGCAGTCACTTTTAAAGTGACTGCCGCCTTACCTCCATAAGATTTTTGCGCAATCGTGTCCAATGGCTTTGGTATTCTTGAAAAACCTTAACTTGTGAGCGATGGTCTGAGTGAGTGGTAAAATGGAGTGAGTATTATCGATTTGGCGGAAAATATTGACGATCAGGGCTTTTGCGAAGTCGAAGCGTATTCTTCGTTTCATCCTGGCAAACCGGGCATAAAAATATGGAACTTATTCTCATCGAACAAAACGGTTTGGAAAAATCCTTTTCAATCGAAAAAGGCGTTACCCGCGTGGGCAACGCGCCCGTTTGCGACGTCAAACTGTCGCCGCAAATTGGCGCGCCGTTGCAGTTACAGATTTTCTACGCCGCGCAACAGCCCGATCGTTGCAAGGTTCTGAATATTGGGCCTGAAATCCAGGCCAATTGCCAGGGCAGCCGCCAAAAACTGGTTTCCTCTGCCAGTCTTGAGATGAGGGGCGGGGATGAACTTTTTATTGATACCTGCAAATTAGTCTTCAAATTGCCGGCCTCCGGCGGGGTCATGCGCGTGTCCTCATCCATCGATGCGTCCCTGTCTTTTCCAAACCCTGTCCTGTATCCCGATATCCCCAACGTTGGCACCCTGACCATCCGCAACACCGGCAAAAGCGCCTCCTGCCAGTTCCAGGTGCGCGTGAATGGCTTGCCGGGCGATTGCTTTCGGATCGACCCCGCGCCCCTGATGTACCCCGACGCGCAGGAACATTTCCTGGTGCATCTGTTCCATCGTGAACGCTACCCCAGGGCCGGTTTTCACGAGCTTAAGTTGATCATCTCGGCCTCCAAAACCTATCCGGGCGAAGAAGTGATGATTCGCCAGCCGATCTACGTCATGCCCCTGTTCCGCACGGAGATCGAGCTGCAAGACGACCTGCCGGTTCGTGATATCGTCATCGAAAAGCAGCCAACGGCGTCTTTTTCGCCGCCTGACCCTGAAACCCCTGTTGCGCCCATTGCGGTGGTGAGCGCAGTGACCGTCCAGCCTGTGGAAAAGGTTCGCAAGTTGGAGCAAAACGTCCCCGAAGATTATTGGACCCAAACTGACGTTAAGTAAAGCAATGAGGAAGCGCGCATGACCTGGTTGGATATGGCGATCAAAGTATTATGGAGTGGCATTTCTTTCCTGCTCATTGCCGGAATATGCTTCTGGCTTGTGTCGGCGTTGTTGCGTCGGTTGCGCGTCCGGCGTGAACGCGAACATGCCATCAGTATTCATCACAAGGCCAATTTCCGCGCTTTTTATTACCTGGCGGTGGAAGCGCCGCCGCAGCCAGCCTTGCGCTTTCGCCTGATGGCGGGGAACCTGCCGCTTGTGGAAGTTTCCCGGCCGGCAGCAGATGTCAAAGTTGTTGCCGCCCCACCCGCAAAAGCGCCAAAAACGACGGGGAAACCGGCGAAAACTGCCAGTCCTGCCTCATCGCCATTACCCCACCCCGCCCAACAAAAAATAGCCGAGGGCGGCAATAAGGCGATGGCCAAGGCCGGTTCATTGGCGAACATGTTGGGCGCTTTGGCCGGATTGTTGCCGGGCGGTTTGGGAGACGGCGTGAGGCAACAACAGGAAGAGATTCGACAGGCGCAGGTGCAGGCCGCCAGCGCAGCGCAGGCGCCCCAACAAGCCAAACAAAGGGTGACGGTGATTCAGTCCGAATCGCAAAAGTTGGGCGTGAAACCCCCTGCGGCGAAACAGGCCGCGGCCTCCCCTGCGGCCTCCCCTTCTCCATCTGCCGTCACTGTTAGCCCCGTAGTCGCCCAGGTTGAACAGGTTGCCGGCGCCGATGCGCCGCAGGTGAACCCGGTTCAACACCCTTTTGGGGAGTTCTATTGTGTCCAAACCGTTGAACTTGACCCTGACCAGACTCTGCCCCTTAAGTTGGTAATTTCTCCTGCCGCGCGCCAAGCTCCTGTGGGAAGTTTTGCCTATACTCTCCACTTACAGGCCGTTCCGCTTGAGCATTTCCAGGAAAAAATCCCTGTGTTGTCCAGGCGCGGCGCGGTGCATTATGCCCCGGTAGCCGCCTGGCGTTCTTTTATGCCGGGTTTTGCCGGCGTGCTGGCGCTTTTACTTGGTTTGCTCTCCTGGTTTTACTTGCTTGACCTTATTTGGTAATGATGGAGTGTGTCCCGTGAGTACTCAAACTTCCCAGCTTTCTGAAAATACCCCGCGCGAAATGGATTTTGGCCGTTCAGCAGCGATCAATATCGGCAGTCATCAAGACAACGACATTGTGCTCAAGGGGGCCGGTGTGCGTCCTTTTCACGTTTCCCTGGTTTTGCAAGACGGTGAATGCCAGGTTTTGCCTTTGGAAGCCGATGCTGAGGTGCGTTTGGATGGCAAAGCGGTTGAGACGGCCTCGTTTAAACTTGCCGGCGCAACGCGGCGGCTCGATATAGGAGAGAATACGCTGCTCCTTGAGTATAACCAGGTTTTCGACGGCCTGCATGTTCGCATCAATCCCGCCACATCTCCCAATACGCCCACCGATGGTAAACTCCAGGGCGTCGCGCAGGTTGCTCCCGCTGTTTCACCTGCGGGGGAAAGCCCGATTTTGCTGAATCTTTTTTCACAGACTGATGAAGTTGAAGCGGGGCAAACGGCTGCCTACGAACTTGAAATTGTGAACGCGGGCGCATTGGTGGCAAGTTTCAATGTCTTTATCGAAGGCGTGCCCCAAGAGTGGGTGTCCATCTCGCCGGCAGAAATTAACTTGTATGAAGGCCAGCATAAACGGGTGCAGATTGCCATCACCCCTCCCCGGCAGCCCGATAGCACCGCCGGGGAGCACGAGTTAAGAGTGAGCGTTTTTTCGGCCAATTATCCGGGCTACCAGGCGGCGACGCCTGTCTTTTTGCGCATCAAGCCCTATTATGAATTTATGTTGGATAATCTTTCGCCGCGCGAGCAGAAAGTGAGTTGGTTCAAGCGCCTGGCGAACACCTCCCTGCCGATTACGAACCGTGGAAATTGTCCTGCCGATTTTGCCGTCTCGGCCATCGATGATGAAAATGGTTGTTCCTTTGACTTTGCGCTTGCCGATGGGCGGCGCTTGAATCGCCAGGCGGCCCTGCCTGTGCCCGCCGGGCAAACATTGCCTTTGCCTATCGAGATTACTCCCCATAAGCGGCGCTGGATTAACAGCAAGCGTTACTCCTATACCACTACGGTACAAGTAACAAACCAACCCACTGCGCCGCAAACGGTGAGCGGTTCTCTCTCCAGCCAGCCGTTATTTCCCTGGTGGAGTATTATGTTGGCATTGTTCACCCTGGCTGTGGCACTCTTTATTGTGTTGCAACCCAACATTTATTATTTCCAGGTTGCGGCCAACAAGGATGTCATCGAATTGGGCGATAGCACCAGGCTGGATTGGTCTGTGTCTTTCTTTACCAACCGGGTAAGCATTTCGAACACGACCCAACCTTTGAACAATGGGCAAACTTCGTTAACGGTTGCCCCAACCCAGTCAACCACTTATGAACTTACTGCCGGAAGCTGGTTGTCCGGACTGTTGAACTGGGACCTTCGGGAAAGTCGCACCGTGCTGGTTGTGCCGCCTTCACCGACCATCAACGCCTTTGCCGTCGATAATACCCGGGTGGCGCAGGGCAAACCCACCCATATCCGTTGGTCCGTCACCCAGGCCGACCAGGCTTTTTTGACGGTGGATGATGTTGTCACCGAATTGCCCAAGGAACAGTTCAGCGGCGAGAAGGATGTGGTGCTGACCAAGGATGCTTTGGTGACGCTGGAGGCCAAAAACGCCGGCGGGCATAATTTGCGCAGCTATTTTGTGAATGTGGTGCCCCCCAAGATTACGATAACGACGTTTACCGTTTGGGTAAAGCAGCCTGCCAGCAAGACGGGAATGTTGATCAAAAATGGGAGCGGAAAGCTCGATGCTCCTTCCAAGGCATCGCCTGACCCCAATTTCCCCGATCCATACGTGGCATTGCTTCCAGCAGGCTTCGATGCTAAAGGCAACCCGCTTTACCAGGTTCACTTCTATTCGGACCGTGAATTGGCCAAGGGCGAGCAAGTGGTGGTGGAGTGGAATGTGGCTGGCGCGGATAACGATAAAGTGCAAATTGCGCCTTTTACCGATACCCTGCCCGCCAAAGGCAGCCAGCCTTTCTTTCCCACGTCCTCAATGAACTTTGTTTTGACGGCCAAGAGCGGCTCGTTGGAAGCCATTTACATGCTGCCCGTCAAGGTGTTCAACGGCGACCCACCGGCTGCGCCAAAAATCGAGTTTTTCCAGGCAGCGCCCATGTCGAACGTGGGACCAGTCAATGTGCAGTTTGCCTGGTCAGTTTCTGGAATTTTCACCCGCATACAAGTTGCGAGTGGGAAAACTGTGGTTGGTGATTATCTCACCCCACAAGGATTTAAGACAACAAATGTCTCAGAAAGCGGTACCTACATTTTGACGGCCTGGAATGGTGATCTTTCCTCTGCCCAGCCGCTAAATATTACAATTAACCCGGCATTAATCCCGGTTGCCATAAAGATCATCAGCACTTACCCGTCCACGGACCACCAATTTTGGGCGGGCAAAGATTCGATGACAGTGTCAGTCAGTGTGACAGCAAAAGACCCCAAAAAAGCGGTAGGGAAACCAGCGCCCACTGGTGCCATCACAGTTACGGATGGCACTTCCACATGCTCGATCGCGCTTCCCCTCGCTTCGTGCGACCTCATTTTCAAAACGCCGGGTGATAAATACCTTACGGTCAGCTACAGCGGCGATTCCATTTATTCGCAAGGCCAAATTACGGATACCCACAAAATTACTGTTACCAGTGTAACTGTTGAGTTACTCCCATCTTTTTATTTGGCGGACGACACAGGCG
>JBARBA010000125.1:0-2515 GCA_049792555.1 Anaerolineales bacterium | reverse complement strand
CCACGCCCCAGGCGGCGTAATCGTTGGCGTCTGTGGTCTCGTACCCATAGGAACCTGCTTTGCCCTGGCAGGTGGCAGTGCCATGGTCCGAATAGACGCCCAGCTTCATGCCTTTGGAATGGGCGTAATCTGCAACGGCTTTGATTCCGTTGGGGAAATTGCTGGTTGTCGTAACGTGCCCATTGGTGCGCGAGACGTTCTGCCAGCAGTCGTCGATGTTGACATAAGTGTAGCCCGCTGCCAACATGCCTTGGCTGACCATGGCGTCCACCATGCCCCGGATGAGCGTGTCGCTGACGTTACAGCCGAAGTTGTTCCAACTGTTCCAGCCCATGGGGGGTGTCAGGGCCAGCCCGTTGCTCAAGGCCTGCGCGTTTTGAAAATTGCGTGTGCCGCTCACGCCAAAGAATGTGGCGACGAGCAAAGTAAACAGGGTAATGTATGCGACCAGGTGTTGCAGTTTGCGTTTCATGGTGATTGATCTCCTTGGTAAATTGGTTTATATGGAAGGGTTTGTGAGCCTGTGTTGCCTGTAGAACTTTTTTGGCAATGTGGAAAGATTGCATTCGGTATTTGTGCTGTCTTTGGCACTATTTTTAACTTGTTCCCGTTGTCTTTCTCCTTTCTTGCCATATTGGGGGGTACTCCGAGAATTCCGCCGATTTTGTTGTCGCTACCGTTATCGATGACGGAGATGTTGTAAGAAAAGCTATTCACAAAATCAGCAACGAAAAACTCCTTGACGAATTCCTGCCCGGAAACTTTGCGCTAAAACCCTGGAGACTTGCGCTAGCCGCCCTTCAGCCAGACCTATACCGATTTACCAACTCTATATTTTGGGTATTTTGTCATGGACGCTATAAGAGTACCCTTTTTAGGGGCGTAAATCTTATACGATATTATTAAGGCTCTGCAGGATATTGACTGATCGGCAGATGAAATCAAAAACGAGCGACAATCAGCCGCTCGTTTTGAATCGGACGTTAAAATTTCGGTTCTCTTGAAATTAGCGTGGTTTCCCCCCCATGTCTGGGGCCTACCCCGTATGTCGGGATTAATCCCGACATACGAGGTGGGGTGGATCACGGAGATTCTCAAAGAGCCAAAATTTTACAACCGGGGCGCTTACTGGCGCGTCCACTGGAAGCTGTTGCCTGTGCCGCAGGTGCGCTGTTCCAGGAGGGCGGCATCGGCGGTGGAACTGCCGACGACGTTGATGCACTTGCCGCTGTGGCGGGCCTTAATGTTGAAATAACTGCCCGTGGCGACCCACTGGAACTGCTGGTTCGTGCCGCTGCCGCAGGTGTACTGGATGATGCCCGCGCCGTCGGCGGTGGATGCGCCGCTTATATCCATGCACATGCCGCTGTTGCGGCTGACGATGTTGAAGTAGCCGCCGCCCATATCGACGAACTGCCAGTCTTGCCAGGGTTGGCCGTTGGCGGTGTATTGCCCAATCTTCGAACCGGAACTGGTGTTGGGGGCCTGCACGTCGATGACTTTGCCGCTGTTGCGGTTGGTGATGCGGTAGTAGACCGGCGCAGGCGCGGGGGTGGGCGTTGGCCCGGCGTTGAAGGATGTGTCGCGCCAGACGCTGCCATGCCGCAGTGTGGCGGCCGGGCTTACGCCGATGCTGGTAAGGCCTGAGAACGTAGTCAGGCTGGCATTGGCCGTGCCGGTCTTGATGCCGCCGCCCGAAGCGAAGGCGTCGGCGTAGGTGCGCCAGGTGCCGTCATCGAGCTGGACAAAACCCGGGGCTTCGAGGCCGGAACCCCAGCCGGCCCAGTTGCCGGTGCCGATGAAGGTCCAGGGGCCGGTCAGGCTGGTTGCGGTGGCGTGTTCGATCCAGGTGGGGCCTTTGGACAGGGCGTGGTAGGTGCTGCCGACTTTGACGATAAACGTGTCGATGTAGTTGCCCGCGATGCCGATGTAGGTCGGGCCGCTCCACGAAGTGAAGCTGGTATTCAGGGCCGTGTAGGCATAGGTCTTGAAATTCGAGCCGTTGCCGCTATCGTCCACGGAAACGATCAGGCGATAGGTGCTGCCCTCGATGTACCAGTCCGGCGCCCAGGTGAAGTGGGTGTTGGCGACGCCTGAGGGGACGGTGGCGATGGTTGTCCACGTTTTCAGGTCGGGGCTGCTGGCGACGGCGAAGCTGGTCGAGGCGGTCGTCCAGGATTGGATCGTAAAGCCGATGTAGTACTTGCCGTCGCTGTACTTCATTATAGAAGGATCGCGCAGCACGCCGGTCGGGCCGCCGAAACCGGTGTTGGCGTACAGGCTGAAATTCACGCCGTCGGACGAGGTGTAAATCCACAGTTTTTCGTCTGCGGCGGCGTCGCCATGGAAGGTGGCGAAGACGTAGGTGGTGGCGGCGGCTTTCGCCGGTTTGGCCAGAGAGAGAGAAGCGAGGCCCAGGCTAAGGATCAGGATGAACCCCAATAGGATGGAGAGCGTTTTCTTCATTATTATTCTCCTTAGAAGACCTGACAGGTTTTAAAAACCTGTCAGGTCT
>JBARBA010000124.1:0-11196 GCA_049792555.1 Anaerolineales bacterium | reverse complement strand
GGGGCATTCTATACACGATAACATTTTGGTTCTCTGAAAATTAGCGTGATTTCCCCTATATCTGGGCCTCACCCCGTATGTCGGGATTAATCCCGACATACGACGGGGTGAGGCGAATTATAGGATTCCCAAAAAGCCAAAATTTTATTTGACGCAAAGTTCAAAGAGCAGAGACTACTCTCTATTCTCTAATTTCCTGATAACTATTAACGGATACTGCCCATTCTCCCCAAAAAACTTTGGGAAGACGCCCTCCAGCCAAAAGACAAGCGTCAGGAACAGCCTGCCCCCCAGCTTCGGGTGTACGAACCAGCGCAGCAGGCGCGTGGACAGGCTGCGCCACGGACGGATCTCCAGCGGCATCCGGCTGCCGATTTCGCGCTTGAGCCATTCCGGCGTCATCTTGGCAATAAACGTCCCGGCAGGGTCATCCTCGGCGGCCCAGTTTTTCTTCTTCTTGGCAGATTTGCCCGACAGACGCCGCATGATGCCAATCAACGGCTCGGCCATTCGGCTGAGGAGCGGTTCGTGCCAGCCGTTGACAATCGCCGCCGTCCGGCCGGGTTTAAGCACACGGTACAACTCGGCGTAGGCGCGCGGGTGTTCCTCCAACGCCAGGTGATGGATGGCGTGCATCGAGACTTCACCGTCAAAAACATCTGCCATAAACGGCAAATTCGCCAGGTCGCCGACGACGAACAGGCCGTGCTCGCCGATCCGCTCGCGGGCCTGGCGCAAAGCCTGGATCGAAATATCCAGGCAGACGCGCTTGTGGTAGCCTTTGGAATAGGTCAGGTAGTCTTCATACTGCACGGGGCCGGACCCGGCGTCCAGCAGCAGGTTGCCGGTGGGCAGCAGCCCATCGTTGACGCGCATGCGCGTCTTATGGATGTATTCCGCCGAAACGGGACGCAGGTCTTCATAACGGGCATTCTGGTAGTTGCCGTCCGCTTCCTGTTGCCAGCCGATCTCATCGTAAAACTCGCGTACTTTTTGTTTTGTGTCAGTATCAGTCATGTTACCTTTCGTAGAGGCACGGCGGGGGATTGGCGCAACGAGCCTTTTCAACGCCTCTGCCGTGCCCCTACCATACAACCGGTTCCCCGGCCAAATAATCGAACGCCTTCCCAAACTCGGCGCGTCCCTCATTCGAGAGCACCCGGCTCAAAGGCCACGTGTCCAAATCCTGCCAAAACTTCATCAGCCGCCAGGGAAAAGCCAGGGGGAAGTCGAAGAAAAAACGGTAGGCATAATTCCAGGCTGTTTCCACCTGCTCAGGGGAAAGCCGGTATGCCGGTAAATCGGTCAAAAGCTTATCCAACAAGCCAAAATATTCCTCGTATGTGGTCGGCTCGTAGGTGAAGCCGCGCCCGCGATAATGCGTCTGCCCGGCCAAAATGACCGGCGCGCCGCGCATCGCCATTTCCATGCCGACCGTCGTGGTGTAGGCCAATCCCAGCCCGGCCAACTCCATCAGGTCGTAAGTGTTGACCTTTTCATCCGGCCCAATCAGCTTGATGTGCTCCGGCATGTGCGGCACGGCGGCATGGATCACGCCCAGGCTCGAAGGCCCCTTCATCAACCGTTCTCCGGGATGCACGCGCACCACCAACTGCACATCGGCGCGCGCCGCGAAATACTGCACGGTTTTGGCGATCCACTCGGCCATCGACGCGGTGAAAACGTTGCGCCCCAGCGTCAGGCTGTCGCCCAGCACATTGGTCGCCAGCAGCGCCACCGGGCGCGCATCCAGGCCCAGGTCGGCGCGCAGCTTTTCGCCGCCCACCGAGGCCACGTCCTGCCAGAAGCGCGTGCCCTTGCCGTACTTTTGGGCGCTGGTGCGGGCGTCTTCCAACGCGGCGATTTTCTCGCGCTCGGCCTCGGTCAGCGGCGCGCCGCCCTTCGCGGCCCACAGCGCATCGGTGTTTTGGCGCATCACCACGTTGTTCTGCGAGAGCCAGATCTGCTCGCGCTGGTCGTTGAACTCGTACGTCACGGTCATCACATCGAGATGGCGCGCCACCTGGTAGAAAATGCCCAGTTCTGTGACAAGGCCGTTGGGGATAAGCACCGTTTCGGGACGCTGATCCTGGATCAGGCGCATCGCCGCCAAAGCGGCGGACTCGTTTCTCTCCACCCGCAGCCGGTAGAGGTCGGAGTCCCGGTTGAAATCCTCCACCTGGAGCGTATACATCACATCGAAAGCCGAGGCCGTTTCGACGGCTTTTTGCAGCGCCTCGGGCAGCCTCCCGGCGGCTGGGGCCGAGAGCAAAGACACGGGGCGAATCAGCCCCTTTAGCGGAGCTAGCACCCGGCGCGTATACAAATCCTGGCGGCGCAGGTCAAAACCGTTGATCCGCTTGTCCCAATCGCCATAGGGCAGGTAAGCAATCGTCACGTCATGCCCCATGCCGCGCAGCGCCAGCCCGATAATGACCGCCTGCTCTATCCAATAATGCAGGTTGGCAAAAAGAATAATCTTCTTGCCGGTCACAGGTTTAAAAAATCCGTTCTTATCCGTGAATCCGCGACAGAGTCCGTTTACAGCCGCCTCTAATTGCGACAGGTTATAGCGCGTCCTGGGCCGCGCGGGGCGCAGGGCGTAGTACAGATCGGCGCTGTAGGGGATTTTGGCGAGAATGTCTTTGATGGTCATGGTTGTTTTAAGCTGCTTGACAGCACAGGTGAAAATGGCTATGATAAATGTGTAAAAGTCGAAAGACTTCTCCTGCCTCGCGAAAAGTGGCCATCTGTGGCCGCCTGCCCCCATCTACAAGTGATGGATCGGGATAGCGAGGCGGGTTGCTTTTTTAATGACAATCTTTTCTGCAACAGGCCATAGCGCGTCCTGGGCCGCGCAGGGCGTCATACAGATCGGCGCTATAGGGGATTTTGGAAAGAATATCTTTGGTCATGGTTGTTTTTAGGTGGCTTGACAGCATCGCAGAAAATGGCGATAATAGATATATAAAAGTCTTACGACTTTCCTGCCTCGCGAAAAGTCGCCTACTGTGGCGGCCTGCCCCCATCTACAAGTGATGGATCGGGATAGCGAGGCAGGTTGGATTTCAACCGGCATATTCCACCAGCTTTTTGACTTTTTGCTCAATGGCCTCGTACGCGCCTGTGTCGTTATGTGTGTCCCGCCGTGAAATTGCGCCCGCGATTAAATCTGCAATTTGAATCAATGCCTCGCTTTGGGAGCGTCGAATTGAAATGCGCCGAAACCCATGTACAATATTGCGGGCTTTCAAAATGCGCTTAAGCTCTGCTTTCGTGTGGTCAGGATAGCCAAATTCGTCCAATATTAACGTGCCGCCTGCGCGTTTTTCAGCGGGGATATGTCGGATTAACTCAGCCACAAAAAAGATATAAAAATCCAAACCAGACATGGCTTTGAAGGCTTCTCCCAAAGTTGTTTTGTCTACAAGGATTGCCCAGGCTTCGAAATCAGTTTCAGATAATGCCAAAAAGACTTTGCTTCGCAATTTTACAGAAGCCAATTTGTGAAATCCAAATTCATAGGTGTCTGCCAACCCCAGGTTTTGACGCAAACTTTCGAGAACGCCCCGCAAATCTTCTGGGGATGGGGTCGAAATCACAGTAACGACAAAATAGCGTGATGCTCCTTTATCGAATCTAAAACTTGCATCACCTGATTCGTCACCTGCAAATGTGAAAGTCAACATCTTTATTTCTCCTGTTGCGACAGGCTATCGTGTGTCCTGGGCCGCGCCGGGCGCAGGGCGTCATACACATCGGCGCTGTAGGGGATTTTGGAAAGAATATCTTTGATGGTCATAACTTTTGACTCACCCAATATAAAGTCAATATTGTTGGCATCCTGTTTCCCAATTTGTCAGTATAACAGCCAATGCCCTATTCCCAACATCCCCAAAACAATCCATACCAGTCCACCCACACAGCACGCAGGGCCGCCAATAAATCGAGACGCCCAATGCCGAAGCGCCGGTCCGTCTAAATCCCATGATTTTTTCCTGCTTCCAAACAGTTTTTGGGCAATCCACCATTCTTCAAATTGTTGCATATTCAACGTCCAGGCATAATGCAAAATAACGATCCCTATCGTCAAGAAGCAGGCGCCCAAACAAACCAATGTCATAAAGACCATCGGCGCCAGCAACTCTTCCCAACCGCATACATGGACGGCAAAAGACGCCACACATGAAACAAAAAAAGCCACAAAAGCCCATCGAATCGGCCCATTGGCAGAATATTCCTGTTCCATATCGATCAATCCTTTCTCCAAAAGAAGGCCATCATCCAACAGTCGCTTCCGCTGACTTGGGATGCGCTGGGCGCAAGAGCAGCAGGGCTGCGATTACATAGATCACCGCTCCCATCCAATACGGCGCGCCGGGCATGATGTGGTCGTAGACCAGCCCCGCCCATAGCGGGCCGATGATGTTGACCAGGCTGGTCAGCGCAGTCGTGACGCCCATCAGTTGACCTTGTTCACTGGACGCTACGCTGTTCGACGTGAGAGTCGTCAGGGTTGGGAAAATAAAACCGCTGCTAATGCTGGTCAGGATGGTGATCAAGTAAAACAGCAGAAAAAACGGGTTCAGGAAGATCAGCAATACGCCGAGAGCCTGCAGGAGGAAAGCCATCACGGCCACCTGTCTCTCGTTGTAGCGCGAGACCATCCAGGGGATGAGCGTGGCCTGGACCAGGATCAAGACCAGACCGATCAGGGTCAGGCGCAGACCCACCTGCCAGGGTTGGGCGGCAAACCGTTGGATCATAAAGAGCGTCTCGATGCTGCCCATACCGCTAAAAGCGAAATTGAACAGGCACAGGACAACCAGGATCACACCCAGGCCGGGCCTGCGGGCCATCCCGCCAATCGCCACCAGGGGGTTCAAGTCGCCCAGGCGGATCGGCGCGCGTTCGCGTTGTTCGACCGGCAAGGATTCGGGCAGCCAGAAAAAGCCGAGCGCCAGACTCACCAGGGAAAGCCCCGCAGCGATAAAAGCCGGGGCCGCCAGGTTGATCTGCCCGAACACGGCTCCCAAGGCCGGGCCAAGCACCAGGCCGACGCCCCAGGCCAGGCCTCCCAGGGTAAAGTTTTTGGCGCGCTCTTCAGGGCTGGAAACATCCGCAATATAGGCCGAAGCGGTGGACATGTTGCCGCCGGTGAAACCGTCGATCAGGCGCGAAAGGAAAAGGATCCACAGGGCGCCGCCGAAGCCGAAAATGAGATAACCAATGGCTGACCCAAAGATGCTGGCCAGCAGCACGGGACGCCGCCCAAGCCGGTCGCCGAGTTTGCCCAGCACGGGCGCGCCGAAGAACTGGGCTGCGGCGTACAGCACAGTCAACATGCTGACCATCAAGGCATCCGGGCTATAGCGGCGGACGATGTAGGCCGAGACGGGGAACAGGATGCTGATCCCGACCACGTCCATCAGCATGATGAAAAAAAGCAGGCCGAGGGCGCGCTTTTTGGCGGAGGGGGACATGTTTAGCATTCCGGCTCCGACAGGCCGACTGTGCAGGTCTTGGTGAGAAGGTCTTTCAGCATAAGGCCGATCAGTCCAGCGAACTGCGCAAGGTGGTTCGGTTGATAAATTGCTCAGAATCCTGGTCTTTTATCAGGGCGGCCATCGTCAGGTGGTGACCATCCTCCAGCTCGGCCCAACGATAATCCATGATATAGCGGTTGTCATCGGCAAAGAAATTTTGCTTGCGCTCTATCATTGCTGCAATGATGCCTTTGGCCTCCTCGCCCCACGTTTGGCCGGCCGATTTGGCGATTGCGCCCACCGTCACATCGATCAACTCTTGGCCTTCTTCAGCGCCCAAAACGGCGGCGTTCCATGCCATGACGGCAATCACAAGCAATTTTTCAAAGGCTTCATCTGTGGGAGCGTCTTTTTCATACGGCTCGATAAATTCCAGGAAAACCTCGGAAATTTTGGGGCCTTCGGCGTCCACAAGGACAACCCGTTCATCAGACAGGATGCCCTCCTCTTTCATCTGCTGCTTCAATTGCTCGATGTTGTCATTCGGCGTTTTTTTATGGTGACGATTTCTTGTGGGTGACATTTTGAAAATACCTTTCCGGCGCGGTTTTGTGAACAACTTGCGCGGCTCAACTCAGTGGAGTAAAAACGCGACATTCATGTCGCGTTACGAACAGGGGAAGTTATTTTCCAATGAACAAAATTACATGCTAATTTACTTAGTAATCTGCTAATTTTCCTGATAATCTACTAATTTGTTAAATTAGCTACTAATTCACACAGTAACATGCTAATTTATTTAATTTTCTACTAATTTACTTGGTATCCTGCTAATTTATTCAATTAGCTGCTAATTTGTTAAATTAGCTACTAATTAGTAGAATTACCGGTTAATCACATTGCCATCCTGCTAATTTATAGAATTACCTGCCAGCTTGTAGAATTACTTACTAATCTACCGTGTTATCTACTAATTAACTTAGTTATCAACTGAGTACATGCGTTACTTCGTAACGCGCCTTCCGCATCGCATTTTTCAATCATCCGGTCAACCAGTCCAGCGGACTTCGTAACTTAGCCCGGATGTTCACATCCGGGCGGCGCAGCCGGGGACGGTTTTGCCCGTTAAACGGGCCGCTTCTACAGGGACGGCCCGCCCCGCGCTGCGAAAGCGCGCCATTTCGCTGGCGAAATCTCGCCTTTCGGCCCCGCGCGGACGTGAACTATTTTACAAAGTCCTTGCGGACTGGCTGCGCCACAGTCCAGCAATTATGTTTCAGGAACAAACTTTGAGCTTAAAATCGAAAAGACTCCAACTTCTTTTCACGAAAAACATGCAAGCGTATTTTCAATATATCCAGCCCCAACGATGAGCCAAGCGGATATTCATACGTCACACTTGCGTAAACTTTATCAGCGCGAATGCGATAACCAGCAAGCCGGCCAGGATAATCTTGCGGGGAGCAAGTGTCGCTATCACTGTCATAAGTAAAGCCGGGGTGATCGCTGCAAATGACGATTTTTAGATAACGGGCATCAATGATGACAGGCGTTCTCTCGCGAATAATCTCCAAAATCGAAAGATGGCGCGCCGCATCAAACATAGCCATACGATATTCATAAGGGGGGTCGCATCTTTTTAGATTTTCACCACCTGCGGACAATAATTCATCTGTGGTAATTGAAATATTTTGGGTTTTTAAGAGTTCAACCGTGCGATCCAATAACATCCGCGTACCGCAAAACGACTGCATATATTGCCCTGAGCTGCCATAGCTGGCTCCCGTATCCGCCAACGCGTCGATTGCCAGTTGAGCTTCAATGATCCGGGCAGCCTCAATCAAAACAACGCTGACGAGGAATGCCGCGATGCAAAAGCCAAAAACTTTGAGCGAGCGCGAAAAGCGAGCTTTCATCAATCACTTCCCCACATCATCAACCATCCACCCCAGCCCCGACACAACTACACCGCTTCCCACTGCTGCGCATGTCGAATGAAATTCTGCTCGATTTCGGGCCAGTCTTGCAGATCGGCGGGGTCAAAATCGGCGTCGTTGGGCCAGACCAGCGCGCGGATTTCGGGGTCAAGTCTCACCTGGTTGAAAAGGGATAGGTCGCGCAGCGGGCTGTAGATTCCACCGCGCAGGACGGCTTCGAAGTTGATGGTTTGCTCACTGTTGTCGTTGAAATGAATCCGCAAGGTGTATGGGGCGATGATTTCAAAACCTGAAATGTGATAAATGGGATGTTCCATTTGAAAAGACCTGACAATCAGGGTGTAAATCTTTACGCTTCCTCGATTTCTTGAAGGATAGCCGGAAGATTGGGCTGTGTGAAACTCATCCTGGGAGCAGGGACGCGATGATGCTTGATATCAGGCGGCAAGTGCTTATGGTGCGGCAGGGTCGCCGCCAGGGTCGGGTCGTTGGGATGTGGAAAGTCGTCATACCAATACAAGCGCTCTTCGCCCCGGTAGACTTCATACCCATAAGAAATGATCAGCCCGGCATCAAAGTCCATTTCTTCTCTGATCCTCAATCGCAAGCCGCTTGTGAAAAGGACTTCGCCCTCGGCAATGCCCGTATAAGGGCTGTCAGACCAGATGGAGACGGTGGAGTGTCTGACTTTCGGCTGGTCAAGCAACTTTGAGACAAAGCGGCTGTAGCCATCCAGTGATTTCAGCGGATTCTCGGCCATCGCTATTAATAAGCGGGGTGAAAACGCAATATGTTCGAAAGCCTGCGCTCGTGAAGCTGCTTGCTGTAGCTTTCTTTGCGCCGCTGCCAGGTTTCAAAAATGCCTTTCCAGCGGCTAAAATCGGCGCGGGTTTCGTCGTAGGAATCGTAATCGGCCAACTCGCCTGCCATGAGCGCAATGTAAAAATCTTCACTGAGCACGCCGTACTTCTCCTCGTAGAGGGTCAACCGGCGTTCGATCAATTTCATTTCAATGACCAACTCGTGGATTTCCATTTTGGCTCCTTGTCGATTTACTCTAGTCCTGACAGGTTTTTAAGCAAACCTGTCAGGACTGGTGGTTTGATTATACTGCCTCAATCGCCCACCCCAACCGCGGCCGTATCGGCCCCTGGCGCGGTTCGGCCCACTGCATGCCGGGCGCGCCCATCGGGTCGATGTTGAAGGCCAGGGCGTTCTCGTCCATGAAATAGCGCTTGACGCCGAAGGAGCTGGCGTTGACGCCCAAAATGTAGCGGCCTTCGTTGAGCAGGTCGCCGGGCAGTTGGCAGCGCGAAATGTAATGCCCGGCCTGGCGCGTGGCGTGCTGCTCGTAGAGATCGGCATCGTCCACGTCAAAGGAAGTGAAGATGTACTCGCCGCGCACCGTACACAGGTACACGCCCACGCGCAGCCCGGTGACGGGCGCATTAAGCTTGTACTCGATTTCGAGCGTCAGCGCCTCGGTCGAGCGGAAACTGTCGACCACCGCGCCGCGCGGGTCTTTGACGCGCAGCGCCACCGGCAGGAACGGCGCCGCCGAAGCGGGCACTTCGTCCGCATCCCAGATGCGCTCGCCAGCCTGGGTCTGGCCCGAAGCCAGGTAATAATCCACCGCTTCGGCGGTGGGGCCACGCATAATGAGTTGTCCCTTGTTCATGACGATGGCATCCTGCGTCAGGCGCAGGATGGCGCTCATGTTGTGGCTCACAAAGAGCACCGTGCGTCCCTGCTGGGCCACGTCGTTCATCTTGCCCAGGCATTTGCGCTGGAACTCGGCGTCGCCGACCGCCAGCACCTCGTCGACCACCAGAATTTCAGGCTCCAGGTGCGCGGCGACGGCAAACGCCAGCCGCAGGTACATGCCCGACGAATAGCGTTTGACCGGCGTGTCGATGAACTGCGCCACCTCGGAGAAATCCACGATCTCGTCGAATTTGGCGTCGATCTCTTTGCGTTTCATGCCCAAGATCGCGCCGTTCAAGTAAATGTTTTCGCGCCCGGTCAGCTCGGGGTGGAAACCGGTGCCCACTTCCAGCAGGGAACCAACCCGTCCACGCACGGAGACAAAGCCACGGGTGGGTTCGGTCACGCGCGATAAAACTTTCAGCAGGGTGCTTTTCCCGGCTCCGTTGCGTCCCACGATGCCGAGCACGCGGCCTTCTTCCAGTTCAAAGGAAACGTCTTTGAGCGCCCAGATGTAGTTCGGCGCACTGGGTAATGCGTAATCCGTATTCTTGCGGTTGATGATGGACGCTGCCAGACGGAATGGCGCTTGGGCGGTATCCACGATCTTATCGCGCAGCATTCCATACTGGAATTTGCCGGGGGCAAGACCAATTTTATATCTCTTGCTGATGTTTTCAACACGGATGGCGATGGTCATATTCTTTTCCACACACTTAAAACGCACTACGAAATACGCAATACGTATTTTTAGATCGTATCTGCAAACGTTCTTTCCATATTACGGAAGTAGATCAGGCCGGTGAACAACACGATCAACGCAATGCCAGCCGAGATGGCCACCAGCACATCGGGCGGGTTGCCGGAACCGAGCAGCGCCCAGCGAAAACCGTTGACCACGCCCGCCATCGGGTTCAGCGCGTAGACGATCTGCCACTTCTGCGAGATGACGCTGGACGAATAGGCGACCGGCGTGAGGAACATCCAGAACTGGGTCAGGAACGGCAGGGCATAGCCTACGTCGCGGTATTGGACGTTGATGGCCGAGAGCCACAGGGCCACGCCCAGCGCCGTAATCACCGAGAGCAGCAGGAAGACCGGCACCGCCCACAAGGCCGTCCAACTGGGCGTGACGTGATAGTAAAACATCAGGCCGAACAAAATCACAAACGCGATGGCAAAATCGACCAGCCCGGCCAGCACCGAAGCCATCGGCAGGATCAGCTTCGGGAAGTAGACTTTCGTAACCATGTTGGTGTTGGATGTTAGCGAACGGCTGGCGTTATTGAGCGCGGTGGTGAACAAGCCCCAGGGCAGCAGCGCCGTATACGAAAAAATCGGGTACGGGACGTTGTCTGATGACATTTTGGCGACGTTGCTGAACAGGAAAGTGAAGACCAACATGGTCATCAATGGCTGGATGACGGCCCATGCCGCGCCCAGCAAGGTCTGCTTGTAGCGCACTTTCAGGTCGCGCCAAATCATGAAGTAGATCAACTCGCGGTACGTCCACAAGTCGCGCAGGTTGAGCGCGGCCAGTCCGCTGGCAGGTTTGATGTAGACAGTGGTGGGTTCGACGTGAGTGATGGACATATTTCTCCTACGGAATACGCAATACGCATTACGAATTTCGTATTCCGTATTGCGTATTCCGTTATGGGGGCTTTACCGGATTTTGTCCCGGTTTTCGCGGAACCAGGTGATCGTGCGCTTCATGCCTTCTTCGAAGTCCATTTTGGCGCGCCAGCCGAAAAACTTCTCGGCGCGGGAAGTGTCCAGGCCGCGGCGCGGCTGCCCGTTTGGTTTGGATGTGTCCCAGACGATCTTCCCGTTGAAGCCGGTCAGGCGGCTGATGGTTTCGTTCAGGGCCTTGATCGAGATTTCGTAACCGGAGCCGATGTTGACCGGCTCTGAATCATTGTATTTCTCGGTGGCGGCAACAATCGCGTCTGCGGCGTCTTCGACGTACAGGAACTCGCGCGTCGGCGAACCGTCGCCCCAGGCCACCATTTCCTTGTCGCCGCGCTCCTGCGCCTCGATGGACTTGCGGATCAGGGCCGGGATGACGT
>JBARBA010000123.1:0-2548 GCA_049792555.1 Anaerolineales bacterium | reverse complement strand
CTACTCCTCTTCGGCCTCGTCTCCCTCGTCGTCATGCTCGTCCCCGCCTTTGGGCTATACATCCCCTACCGGGCCGCCTACAACTTCCTCCACCCCCTGCGCACCACACTCACGCGCTCCCCGGCAGACGTGGGCATCGCCCACTACGAAGACGCGCAGTTCGTCACCTCCGACGGGCTGACGCTCAAAGGCTGGTACGTCCCCCCGCGCAACGGGGCCGTCGTCATCTTCATCCACGGCCAGGGCGCCGACCGCGCGGAACTGCTCGACGAAGCCGGTTTCATTACGGCGCGCGGCTACGGAGCCTTATTGTTCGACCAGCGCGGCTGCGGGCAGAGTCAGGGAAATGTCGTCACCCTGGGCTACAAGGAGCGCCTTGACGTTCGCGAAGCTGTGGCTTTTATCCGTTCCCGGGCCGGAGCGGACGCCCCGTTGGCTTTATTCGGGCATTCGATGGGCGCGGGAACCGCCCTGATGGCCGCCGCCGAAATCCCCGAAATCCGCGCGGTCATTGCCGAAAGCGCCTTCACCACCCTCGAAGACAACGTCAACGACAGCATGGGCATATTGATCGGCCTGCCGCCCTTCCCCTTCGCCCCGCTGGTCATCTTCTTCGGCCAGCAACAAACCGGCCTCGATATCCGCGCCGTGCGCCCGCTGGACGAGATCGGCCAGATCAGCCCGCGCGCCGTGCTGCTCATCCACGGGGCCAAAGATTCCGTGGTGCTGGTGAAGAATTCCTACGCGCTGTACGCCGCCGCCAAAGAACCCAAACAACTCTACATCCTGCCCGAAGCCGGGCACGGCGGCTTTTTACAGGCCGAACCGCAGGACTACCCCGCCGCCATCCTGCGCTTCCTGGCCGATTACCTGAAATAACGGGGCCTGCTTAAAGTCGGGCAGGGCCAAGCGCCTCGACGCGAATTTTGTCCCGGCCAGGTACATAACGGACAAAACCTTTTACCCGCACACCTGCCCCGCTGTGCGGACCTTGTGTCCTCGGCGGTGAAAAGGTGTTCGCCATGCTATTGACCAACACAGAAACTCCTACACCTGGGCATAAATAGATCATGAGCTTGTAGTAGCGACTTCAGTCGCTTTCGGTCGGGCGAGCGACTGAAGTCGCTACTACGAACTTGCCGTTTATTTGCGCTCACGTGTACTCCGCGCAATACCCTTGCGGGCACTCGTACCCTTGCGGGCGCTCATCCGTGTTTTCCGTGTCCCAAAAGGTCTTTAAGAAACAGTCTCTAACGGGCACGGAAATGCCCCAGTATCGTAGATGGAAGATAAATGAAAACAAAACCCAAAGACGCTTTCGACTTTGCCCGCCTCAAGATGCCGCTGCTGATGCTGGCTATTTTCTGGAGTATTGCGGTGGTTCTCTGGCAGACCACAGGCCGCATCTTCTATCTATACAACTTCGGGTATATCGGCGCTGCGCTGGGCATCGGCATGGGAGTATACTCGGCGCTTCCCCGGCGACAAAAACTCTGGGGGCGCAGGTTGGCCCAGTTCCTGGTAGGCGCCTACATGCTGGTTTTCCTGGGATTCTTCCAGCGCGAGAATATGCAACTGGAGGGTTTCTTCTTTTACCTCCTGGCCGGTTTCTTTGCCGGGTCGGTCATTCACTACCTGGCAGCGAAAATCGCCGGCCCGATGATATTCAACCGGGGTTGGTGTGGCTGGGCTTGTTGGACCGTTATGGTCCTCGATTTGTTGCCCTATAAGCGCAATAAACGGGGAAGGCTGGCCGGCAAGTGGGGCTATCTACGCTATGTCCATTTGGCTTTCAGTTTGGGGTTGGCGCTGGCGCTGTGGTGGGGCATGCATTACCGCATCCAGGAACAAAGCCTGACCGAACTCTATTGGTTGCTGGGCGGCAACATACTGTACTATGCCGCCGGTATCGCGCTGGCGTATACCCTCCAGGACAACCGCGCATTCTGCAAGTATGTATGTCCCATCCCTGCCCTGCAAAAGATCACCAGCCGCTTTGCGCTGCTCAAAGTGGTTGGCCGCGCCGAGAAATGCAACGATTGTGGCGCGTGCAATAAAATGTGCCCGATGGATATTCGCGTCTCTGAGTACGTCTTGAATAACCAAAGGGTGCTTTCGAGTGAGTGCATCCTGTGCGTCCAATGTATCAACGTGTGTGCGAAAGATGCGTTGGGCATTTCGTTCGGCCTTGATTTCGGCAATCGCGAGCTGCTAAACCAGGATAAAAGCGACTGACAACCGCATGAACCTTTAAAAGACCGAAGACAAGACCAAGACCTCGGAGTTCTGTGAGAACTCCGAGGCCTTTTCTGAAATGGCGGCAGCCTGCGCCTGACGGGTGATGTGTGACGAGTGGAAATTCGCAGTTTTGTGCTAGAATATTTCCGGTATTTTGATCTTATAGTTCTCCAGAAAAGTTTTTTCCACGTGAACCAAGAACTCATCCACAGATTTACCCTACGGGCACGATGTCGCCGATTTCCGCACACCTGTCCCGGCGTCCCTTCGGGAGATTTTTTAAATCTTTTGCCGTTTCTATCTGTGTCAT
>JBARBA010000122.1:0-3601 GCA_049792555.1 Anaerolineales bacterium | reverse complement strand
GCTTGGCCTGGGGTTTGCCTTCCTGCTGGCGGTTTTTCCGCTTTATACCTGGGTTCCCCTGCTGGCAGAAGAAGCCCCGCCCTACGCCGTCGGCTTTATCCTGATCCTTTTCCCGACCTTTAGCCTGATCTTTGGGCTGAACTTCATCGACAACTACTCATGGCTGCGCGATTCGGCCCAATTTTCCGATGCGTTGCGCATCGTCGGTTTATTGATGATCGTCACCGGCGGCGTCTGGGCAGCTTTCCAGCGCCATTTGGGCCGTCTCTTTGCCTATGGCGCTGTGGCCGAGACCGGCATTTCTCTCCTGGCAATCAGCCTGCCCGACAAGCAGCTTGGGTTACAGATCTTCTTCTACCTGCTTGTGCCGCGCGCGCTGGCGTTGGGCGTGTGGGCCTTGTCGATTGCGGTTTTCGAAAAACAAGTCCCAGACCTGAAATTAAGCAACCTGCGCGGTATGGCGCGCGCGTTCCCGCTGGCAACTGCCGGGCTGGTGCTTGCCAACCTGGCGCTGATCGGTGCGCCGCTGATGGCGAGTTTCCCGATCCGCCAGGTGCTATGGGAAAACCTGGCGAAGCTTTCATTCCCGTCTGCAATCTGGTTTGGCGTCGCCAGCCTGGGATTGTGGCTGGGCGCGTTGCGCACACTGATGGCGCTGGTCCAATCGCAAGAGGATGTTCCCTGGAAATCGAATGAGACCTGGGACCAGCGTGCTCTGATTGGGATTGGATTATTGGGCCTTTTGCTGCTGGGCTTGTTCCCGCAATGGGCGCAGCCTTTACTGTCCAACTTGCCCGCCATGTTTGAGCATCTTGGCAAGTAAAAACCCGTCCCCGGCAAATTTTGTATTTGACCAAATCCCACATGCTATAATCTGTTTTGTATTGCAGCACCCAATACCAGGGAAAGTTTATTTTCTGGGTTGATTAATTTCTCTCTGGAGAGATACGATGGAACTTGAAGACCTTGCAAAGCGCGTAGAATGGCTCGAAAAAGAATATCGCAAAGAACGCGGCGCGGCGGCCGATTTAGCCGAAAAATTTGCGGCGCATGAAAACGACGCCAACCTCATTCAAAACCGCGTAAAAGACGTTGAAGATGGCCTCGCGCGCTTCTCCTCGGTGGCAGCGCGGCTCGAACAGTTCGATACCCTGGTTGCCCAGCACCGCGCCGAGATTGCCAAAGCCATTGACGATATGGAGAAGCGCAGCATCAAGCAAGACCGCGAAACAGATGCGCGCCACCGCATAGAGCAAGATGCAATCAATAAGGCGCTGATTGAATTGCGCAATGCGCTCGACGTATTACCTGAACTGCGCAAGGGCATCCAGGCCCGCGCAGAGGAAGACACCCGCCTGATACGCTCGCTTGCCGAACTCGATTTAAAACTGAATGAAAATACCCGCACCGGGGAAGACCTGCGGCGCGTCATCCGCACCGTTGACGATGGGCGCAAGAATGACATGAAACGCCTGGCGGACGTGCAGGGAGAAATCGCAGCCATCCGCAAGCGCGCCGACGAAGCGCGTGAAAAAACCGATTTGAACGCAGATACCCTGCGCTTATTTGATGGTCGCTTGAATGAGATGATCGCCAGTGAAGCCGAGCGCCGCCAGGCGCAGTTACACTTCATCGAACAGCAGACCATCTCACGGCTTGACCATGATCGCGTCTGGAAAGATTGGCAGAACCGCTTCGACGTTTTCGCCAAACAGACATCCAACCTCGACCAGCAGTTGGCCGCTCTCGAAGACATGCAGCGCGCCGTCAAACGTTCCCAGGATACCTTCGACGATATTAACCGGCGGCTCGAACGCCGCATCAATGAAATCACCGAAATCCAGCGCCTGGCCGAAGACCGTTTCCGCCAGGAATGGGTCACATTTAAAGCCGACGACCAGAAGCGTTGGACGAATTACTCGTTGAGTCAGGATGAGGTCTTCAAAGATATTCACACCGGGTTGGAAAAGCTCGATCTGCGCATCACTGCGCTGGACGATCAGGCGCAGACACAGCAGGACCTGCTCCAGCAAACCAATGAAACGACCGAAACCCACCTGCAGGAATTGATGAACTGGGCGCATGAGTACCTGACCAATTACGAACGCATCCTGGGCCGCACCCGCCCGACGGCCCGTTAAGTTGAAAGTTGGTATCTATTTTGACTGAAAACCCACCGGAACCGGAGTTTGCAGCGCTCAAAGAGCAGGTGTCTGCGGCCCTGGCGCTTTACCACAAGACCTATCCCCTGCGGCATGGCATGCCGCGCGAGGAAATGCGCAGCCAGTTGGGCATGGCCCCCTATCAGTTCAACATCCTGCTAAAAAACCTGAAAGCGGCCCATGCGCTGACGACGAAAGGCAAGTGGCTGGCGCTGCCGGAGCACCGGGTGTTGTTTTCCCCGTTCGAACTGGTCAAGGTCAATCGCCTGCTGGATAAGTTTGCCGCCGCGCCGTTCGCGCCTCCATCGCTCAAGGACGCGCGCAACGAAGTCGGGCGGGAGCTTTTCTTTCGGCTGCTGGAGAGCGGCGACCTGGTGGAAGTTTCAGACGAGGTGCTCTTCCGCAAATCCGATTACGAAACCATGCGGGCGAAAGTCTGCGAGCTGATCGAGAAAAACGGCCAGGTCACTGCGGCGGAAGTGCGCGACCTGTTTGGCACAAGCCGCAAGTATGCGCTGGCCCTGCTGGAATATCTGGATAAAATTGGTCTTACCGTGCGAGATGAAGATGTTCACAGGTTGCGCGTGTAATTGGAAATATGGTTGTCTGGGAATTTCTGTGGTCTACCGCCAGATGTAAGTCGGGATTAATCCCGACTTACGGTTTGCCCGCCAGATACAGGGGATACCACGCTAATTCTCAAAGAACCTAAAATATCGCGTCCTGCTGAATTGGAGCGTTTATGTCGTTTGACCCGACTTTTCTAAACAGTTCTGTACTGGTGTTGGTGGCCTTTGGCGGCGCGTTCCTGGCCGCGCTCTGGCTGGCCCTGATCGTCTGGACCTGGCGCGACATCCGCAGCCGCGCGCGCGACCCGCTGGCCCAGGTGCTGGCCGTGCTCATCGTGGCCGTGCTCAACCTGCCCGGCGTGCTGGTCTACCTGATCTTGCGCCCGGCGCATACGCTGGAAGAAGAATACCAGCGCACGCTCGAAGAAGAAGCCCTGCTGGCCTCGATTGAAGACCAGACGCTTTGCCCCGGCTGCGAGCGCCGCGTGCGTGACGACTGGCAGGTTTGCCCGAACTGCCACACCAAACTCAAAAAACCCTGCCCGCATTGCAACAAATTGATGGAATTGCCATGGAACATCTGCCCGTGCTGCGGCACCCCGGTGCAGGGGGTGAGAAAAGAAGTCGAAGCAGAAAAAACCCAGGGGTGATGCGGGATTTATCCGCAGATTTTACCCTGCATGAACACGACGCAGACTGGCGTAGTAACTTATGGCTCTGACATCGACAAAGAATTATCGATCTTTCTCTGTTGGCTTTAGAGCTTTTACCACAAAGGAACGAAGGGGCACAAAGGCGATGCCCTGAGCTAGTCGAAGGGAACACCAAGAAAGCGTTTGATTGTTGGCTGCCCTGTAGGGGACGCATCTT
>JBARBA010000121.1:0-3637 GCA_049792555.1 Anaerolineales bacterium | reverse complement strand
ATCCCGATTGGTATTACAACCTGGTCGCCAACCCGCTTGTGACGGTCGAGGTAGGAACAGAGCAGTTCCAGGCCCGGGCGGCGGTTGTGCCCGAACCTGACCGGACGCGCCTGTATAAACAAATGATCACCGTGATGGACAGCTTTGCCGAATACGAGCAAAAGACCACACGCGTTATCCCCGTGATTGCCCTAACGCGCGTGAAGTAAATCGTTCACGTAGGGGCGGATCGCAATCCGTCCCTACAATTTATAACCCATGTTCATCACCCTCGAAGGCCCCGAAGGCTCGGGCAAAACCTCGCACATCAAACCACTGGCTGAACGGCTAACGATTCTCGGGTACAAAGTCTTCACCACGCGCGAACCGGGCGGCACGCCCATCGGTGAGAAGATTCGCGAGGTGATTCACGATTTGGAACATACCGATATGCACTTGCGCGCCGAAACCCTGCTCTACCAGGCCACGCGCGCCCAGCTTGTCGAACAAGTGATCCGCCCCAAACTTCGCGACGGTTTCATCGGCATCTCAGACCGTTACGTCGATTCGACCCTCGTCTATCAGGGTTATGGGTATCAGCAGGATTTGGATGAGATTCGGAGGTTGGTAAATTATGCTACGGGCGGCTTAATGCCCGATCTGACCATTTTGCTCGATATCGATGTAGAGATTGGTTTGCAACGAAAATTGAACAGCGGCGAATGGAATCGTCTCGACGCCAAAGAGATCGACTTCCACCGGCGCGTGCGCGAGGGTTACTTGCGATTTGCCGAGGCCGAACCCGCAAGGTGGGTCGTGGTGGACGCCGGTCAAAGCTGGGAGGTGGTACAGGGATATATGCGAGATATTGTTTCGAAGCGTATTCAGGAGTTAAGAGCGTTTGCCATGAGTTCGGTAAATCCCGTCCAGAATGTGGGCGGTTGAAGAAATTTGCACAGCCGGGAGTTTTCGAAATCCTTTACCGGCTTCGAACCATAATAATATAGTGATTGGCGCGTTCCGCTACGCAGAAACATTGCACAATCATTCAAGGATGGGCACACCATGGAAACAGTTTTGAAGAGCCAGATGCAAGAAAAGCAAAAAATCGATATTGCCTTTTACCAGGGTTATATAGCCGGCCTGTATGCGAAAATCAACCAGCAGCGCCGCTTCGAAGATTATTACAGCTACCTGGACCGGGCGGCAGGTTATTTGGGCATTGCCATCGAAAAAGGGCTGCAAGAAGATAAAAAATTCATCCTGCCCATCTCATGGCTGTTCTCCCTTTCGACGGCGTTGAAAATCGATCTGCAAAAAGCCTTTATCAAGAGATACCCGGCGATATGCCCTTATTGCCTGGAGACGGAATGTATCTGTCTCGAGACAGGGAAAAGGCCAAGCAAAGATATTTCGATCAGTAAAATCTGGGAAACAATGGATTCAAAGTACGAAGCCGTTTTAAATACGATGGGTATCTACGACTTGGATAAAGCCGTCGAAAACATTCGGAGCATTTACCCGTTGAACAAGACCATTTGGCGGTTTTCCGGTGAGTGGTATCAAATTGCCAGGATACACAAGGAAATTGCCGAAATTCACGAAGCCTACGGCAGCTATAAAAAAAACGAAAAGTCCATTGAAGGGGTGGGAGAAGAGATCGCAGACGTTCTTGCTTGGATTTTAGGCGCGTGGGGAATCATGTATCCCGATAAATCTCTCGACAATAGCTTCCAAAAATATTATTCTACCGATTGCCCGTTGTGCAGGAAATATCCTTGCGAATGCAATCTGTACGATAGCAGGTCGGACATTCTGGTAGATATCAATCGATTGCGCCCCATAAAACGCGAACTCGAAAAAATGCTCCCTAGCTTGCCCGACCAAAAGGACGTACGCAAATTGATCCGTTCTTATGAGGACGTTTTGATCCGGCAACATGGCCCGGCAGCCAGGGAAACTGCGTCCCAAACAATCGATATCCTCGAAAAAATAGAAGACTCGATCTCGATCTCCGATGCAAATAGCTCCCAGATTTTATCCACTGTTCAGGCGTTGAAGAAGGAAATCAATACGATTTTGCGCATAGGGGAAATTGCTTCCAAGCCGAAAGAATACGATATTTTCTTGAGCTACTCTCACCAGGACGAGGAAAAGGCCCAAAAATTGGACGATTTCCTTTCGCGGGGAAAGAAACTGAGAGTTTTTCGTTCCAAGAAAGATATACAACCGGGCGTAACCTGGGAAGATGATATCCAGGAAGCGCTCAAGAATTCGAAGATGCTGTGCATTCTGGCAACTCCCAACAGCCTGGGAAGCGAATGGGTGACGACAGAATGGGGCGCGGCCTGGGCGTTGAAGATTCCGATACTGCCAATATTATTGCGATGTTCGATGCGGGACTTACCCGACAGGTTAAAAGCCCACCAGGCCATCGATTTCGATGAGATGGATAAGATTGCCGAACTCATCAAATAGCGCAAGGTTTTATTTGCCGCCGATACAGCTCTTCAATGAGGAGGAATGAAATTCCCCGGCGTGTGGTGGATGCGAGTCAGAAGTGGAATGTAGTACAGCATGGATTACGAGAAATTATTGCCGAAAGGTTGAAGAGTTCATCGAAGGGTTGACGGCAACGCTTTGAACCGGCAGAAGCACAACTCGCGGTATAAAAATCGAGACGGCAGTCACTCCACCGGGGAGCGACTGCCGTCTCAATTCGTTAAAGCCAGGTTGTCTTACTCTTCGCTGGTATCCACCGCGCCGGTCACGTGATAGCGGCGCAGGTAATAGTGGCGCAAGCCGTAAATCAGGCGGCGCCAAAATTGTTTTTGGCGGTCGGCGGGCGCGTTGATCGTCGCCAGCAACTCCTGGCAGACCGGCTCCAGCGCGTCGGCGGCGGCGCGTTTTTGGGCCAACGCATCCAGCTTTTCCTCGATGCTCACCAATAGTTCGCGCTGGGTCTGCACTACTTCCAGCGATACGATGCCGCTGCGCCCGCTGACGATGGTGTAGTCTTGATATTTTGTCAGCAGCACGTCGAGCGATTCGAGCCATTCCGTCAGGTTGCAAAAGGCGATGAAGGGCGGCTGGTCTTTGAGCACCAGATCGCCAACGAAAACGACTTTCGCGCCGGGCACGATCACCCAGCTTGCGCCGGGAGTCGGCCCGGGGTGATGTTCGAGCACCACCTGCTGGTCGCTCCATTCGACGGTCATGCGGTTGGTGAACGAAATCTCCGGCAACGACCAGCGCACGCTGCCAATCCCGGAAACCCCTTCCCAGTCCGCGCCGGTTTCGTCGCCCTGGGCCTTGAACGTGTTGGGACGGTTGCGGAAAGCCTGCACGGTCTTCTCATGCGCGATCACGGTGCATTCCATGGCGCGCACACCCAGCGTGCGGTCGGGGTGGGCATCCAGGTTGACCAAAATGCGTTCCGAGGCGCTGTTGAGATTCAACAGCGAGGCCCGCCAGGAGCGTCCATCTTCGGGCGAGGGCGGCGCGTCGATTTGCACCATCCCATGCGGCAGCGAAACGACCCCCAGGATAACGCCGGGGTATTGCTCTTCAATGTAAACCTGACTGGCAATTTCTTGCATCAAGACTCTCTCTCCAAAAATATTACGATTCTTTTGTGATGGGCAGGGTTGTAATGGGG
>JBARBA010000120.1:0-5326 GCA_049792555.1 Anaerolineales bacterium | reverse complement strand
CCCAAAAGACACGAGCGAGAAACGTTTGTGGCAAGAAATACTCAAAAGCGCCAAAAAGAGCCTGCAAGAGCATGAAATTCTAGTGGTGGACGCTGGTGTAAAGATCGGTCTCTTGCAAGAAGCCGGAATTTTATGCTATGAGGTGCGTCTGGCAACCAATTTTACGGCGCGTCGGAATTTTCTGCCTGCACATGTCAAAGGGCGCAAGTCAACCTACGGAGCCCTGGTACGTCCATTGCCACGCAAACACAAGGACAAAACTTTGGGAGCAACTGCCCCAGACGAAATCTATACCTGGATCGAAAACGGCAAGGAACTCCGCGCAGAAATTTGGCGCGATCTGGTCTTGAACAAAATTGAGCCAAGCAAGAACAACAAGACCTTCGATGTCTACACCATTTACGATCCTGATTTTGACGTACCCTGGCTGCTGGCAGTATCGCTCAAACTCAAACCCGAAAGTGTGCGTGCCATTTACAAAGACCGCTGGCCGGTGGAGCAAATCCCAAACAGTGCCAAACAGATGGTCGGCTCCCATCGCCAGTTCGTTCACAACACGGAGAGTATTCAGCGCTTGCCTGAATTAACACTCCTGGCAGGCTCAATTTTGAGTTTCCTGGCGGCAACCATTCCGGCAACTCCTACAGGATTTTGGGATCGCAAGCCGAAACGAACTCCCGGACGCCTACGCCGCGTACTGATCGGCAAGCCATTTCCCAAAGATGCCGTACTTCCTGGTCAACTTCGAGAAAAGAAATCGGTCACAGCCCATTTGCCCAAAGGATACCTGGCTCGCAGAGCAAAAACGCTCGCCGCAGCCTGCACCTAGCCGCTTTGACACACATTAGCCTATCTTATATGCTCCGAACCTGCCGGAAGCAACTTCCGGTGCATGTTTGCTTACCCACTTTTAGCGGAAACTAAAGATACAAAGTATGTACCTTACGACGAAGCGCTTCCGGCAGAATTATCTCTAACAAAAAAGCCTGGAAGTCAACAAAGCGCTTTCGTGCCAAAGTTTTTCCATACTTGATGCCATCTGCCACACTCAACCCAGCAAATAGCTGCAACGCGCCTTGACGTTCGTAACGTGCAGCTACGTGCATTGGCTGCCCTGATTTGGCTGGCACGGGTTCTTCAGCTAATTGGCGGGCCTGGATGGATGTTTTTTCATCCACGCAGACTGCCCAGATACCATTCCGAAGCAGTTCCCTGGCTTGTGCGTAAATCTCCAGCACGGGTCGGGCCCGTTCCAGAAACTTTTGCGGATCCAAAATATGTTGCCAGTGATATCGCCAAGGCTTAAGCTTATCGGACGAAAGCCATCGATAAAGTGTGCTGGCGCTGATCCCTATGGCAATTTGTATTGAGAGCAGGTATTGAACCATCTCTGCCAAACTCCAACGACTGAGCGCAACATCCTTTTCCTTCGGCAGGCTACATGCCAACGCTATAGCCTGCGCTCGCACCTCAGGGGGAAAAACGCTTGGGTGCCCCAGGTCTGGGAAGATCATCCAAGCTCTTGCTCTCGTTCCATCGTTTTCGCCACTTTCTCACTGCTCGATCCGTGCAACCAACATCAACTGCTATTTGTTGATTGCTCCATTCTGAATGAAAGTGAGCATCCAAAATGATCTTTGCCCGCAGCACTTTGATATGTGGCGAATTATGTGCTTTCGCCAGTTTCTGCAATTCTTTTTCTTCGCCTTCAACAAGCACGATTTTGTGTAGAGGTTTCGGTCCTCGCATAGGCCTTTCCTTTCTACACAATTTTACTCCGCAAAAATCGGAATGTATTTACGAAATGCTGTACTTAGGCTATCGATTGTGAACTGGGCGGTCAAGGCGCACAACGGCGCGGTCAACGTCACCAGCGCGCCGGGGGAAGGTACGACTTTCGAGGTGACTTTCCCGGCAGCGGAACTCAACAGCTAAACCGGTAGCGCCAAGAACCTTATAACGCCTGCCCGAAGATCAAATGAAAAGCAAGGAGCAGGCCAGAACCTGCTCCTTGCTTTTTTCGCTGTTGTGCGCCGTTTGCTTCCTGTGGCTGGCCGGACGTTGCGCTTACCGCCTGGAAGACTACGCCCCGCCACGAATATAGTGTTCGAGGTGCGAAATCATCGACTTTTGTTCCATAATAATCTCACGCAACACGTCACGGATCGAGATCGTCCCAATCAGCTTGCCAGCTTCAAAGACCGGCAAGTGACGAATGCTTTTGTCATTCATCAGCGCCATACACTCTTCGAGCGACTGTGTGCTTTCCACATAGAGCACTTTGTCGGTCATAATTTCTCGAACGAAGGTACTTTGCGCAGGGCGGCCGAGCACTTCCAGTTTGCGCATGAAATCACGCTCAGAGACAATCCCTTGCACGCCGCCGTCGGCCCCTTTGACCAGCAAAGCGCCAACGTTGTGTTCGGCCATTAATTTCATGGCCTCAAAGGCGGTTGCGTCGGAAGAAATCAACAGGGCAGATGAGCCATCTTTGTTTTTGAGCAAATCACGGGCAGTCGCCATAACGGTCTTCTCCTGAATGATGATAATTTCTGTCTCTATTAGTGTACATGCAGATGGGCGCAATGTCAACTATGGAATTTTTTGCGGAATTCCCCTTTCCTTGAGACTTCGTCAGGCCCTGGCAGGGCGGCATGATAAAATTAGCGACAAACCCCATGACTCCTGCCCTGATCTACGACCTGACCTTCTCTGACCTGATCGCGCTGCTCCAAACCTGGGGCGAGCCGGGCTTCCGCGCCAAACAAATCTGGACGGGGCTGTACAAAAACTTTTGGGATGCTCCCGACCAATTTACCAACCTGCCGCTGGCCCTGCGCGCCAAACTGGGGGAAAGCCTGCGTTTCGACGCGCTCACGCCCACACTCAAACTCGAGTCGAGCGACGGTCAGACGCGCAAGACCCTCTTCCAACTGACTGACGGGAAACAAATCGAAGCTGTACTAATGAAGTACGAAGAGCGTCGCACGCTGTGCATCTCCACACAGGTGGGCTGCGCCATGGGCTGCACCTTTTGCGCCACCGGGCAAATGGGCTTCAGCCGCCACCTGGGCAGCGGCGAGATTGTGGCCCAGGTGATGTACTACGCCCGCCTGCTGCACGCCGAAAACGAGCACGTCACCAACGTGGTCGTGATGGGCATGGGCGAACCCTTCCATAATTATGACAATACCATGGCCGCCATCGACCGGCTGAACGACGCCGATGGCTACAACTTCGGCGCGCGGCGCTTCACCGTTTCGACGGTCGGCCTCATCCCCATCATCCGGCGCTTCGCCGACGAGAAGCGCCAGGTCAACCTGGCGGTTTCGCTGCACGCTGCCGATGACGCCCTGCGCGTCAGCATGTTGCCGATCAACAAGCGTTATCCGCTCGATGAGCTGCTAGACGCCTGCCGCGATTACGTCGACGCCACCGGGCGGCGCATCACCTTCGAGTGGGCGCTGATTAACGGAGTCAACGATACCCCCGAACAGGCCGAAAAGCTGGCGAAACTGCTCAAAGGGTTGATTTGCCACGTCAACGCCATCCCGCTCAACCCCACCACTGGCTACGAGGGCAAGGCCACCACCCGCGAGCGGGCCTCCGCCTTCAAACAGGTCTTGGACCGTCACGGCATCCCCTGCACCATCCGCACCCGGCGCGGGATCGATATCCAGGCCGGCTGCGGGCAGTTGGCATCCCGAAAGGTGACTGTCACTTGAGTCTAAAGCCGATTGTGGCGTCAATTCGACAAGTGACAGTCACCTTTTTTAGCAAAAATGAAGGTTTTTCACGCGGCGCGTGTTTAACCCTATAGAAGCGATCCTATGGATTTCACTACCTCCTCTCAGGTCATCTCCGGTTGCATTGCAAGGGACGAGTCCGCCATCGAGCGGTTGATCTTCGAGTACCAGGGCAGCATTTTCAGGTTGACGCTCTCGGTCTTGAATGACCCGGTCGAAGCGCACGAAGCCACCCAGGATACCTTTATCGCCGCGTTGGGTGCCTTGAAATCTTACAGGGAGAGTTCATCCTTCAAAGCCTGGCTGTATACCATCGCCTTGAACGTCAGCCGCAACCGTCTGCGCAAGCGCAAAACGCTGGAACGGCTGAACAACAGCCTGCAAGCCATCTTTCGGGTGCAGTTGCAAAAAATGTCGTCGCCCGAAGAGACCGTCATCCAGAACGAGAAAGACGCCGCCTTATGGAAAGCGTTGAACCAACTGGGCGAAAGACAACGCATCCCGCTGGTGCTGCGCTACTTCCATAATTTATCCACCGCCGAAATCGCAGAGATCTTGAACATTAACGAAGGAACCATCCACTCCCGTTTGCACATCGGACGTGAACGCTTGCGCATCGAACTCGAAAAGCAATCCGGGTTTTCTGGAGAGTAAAGTATGAAAAACATCCCCCATAAAAAAATCCGCGCGCTTTTACAAGCCGCCGCCGACCAGGCCCTGCCGCCGGAAGAACGAATGGTTCTCGATACCCACCTGGCCGAATGCGGCGAATGCAGCGCATACGCCCAAAACCTCGTCCAGTTGCAAGACGGCCTGCGCCGCGTGATGCAGCAACAATGGAATGTGCGCAGCAAGCCACTCCCGATTGAAGCGATCAAAAATCGCGCCAACAGGATTGCCGCTCAAAATCAAGTTGCGGGCGCGGTGCGAAAGTTTGCCTTTGTGCCGATGCTGGCAATCGTGTTTTTCATGGCCCTGTCGTTCAAAGTTATCAACCCGCAGCAAGCTGCCCCAGGCATGGGGATCGCATCATCCAATACGCCCGACATATCATTATTGGTGCCAAGACCGCCGGTTGGCCTGACCGCGACAAAGCTGTTGACCCAGGACTGCGGCAGGGCTACATATGTCGTCCAGGAAAATGACACGCTCGACGAGGTCGCTGCAAAGTACGGCGTTTCGACGGACACCATCATCGCCTACAATGGCCTGGCATCCGATAAAATAGACCCGCAATCGATACTGACCATACCATTCTGTGAGCGCACATCCGTAGAAGCAACCACCACTCCCACCGTTCCAAACACAATTGCGCCTGCCATTGGCCCGGTGGACCCATCGCCCCGCGGATAAGCACAAATCCATTCAGGGTTTTCTTAAAGTCACGGGCTTGATGCCTTTTTCAAAAGGCGGGACACGAATTTCCACTAATTTTTCGTGACTGCTCAGGCTCTTGCCTGTTATGGCTCAAATAGAACGCGGATGACGCTGATCAGGCGGATTTACACAGATTCTTTTTGGATTTACCCGCGAAAATCAGCTTAATCCGTCAAATCCGTGTTCTATTTTTTGATG
This sequence comes from Anaerolineales bacterium, assembly GCA_049792555.1. Classification (GTDB taxonomy): domain Bacteria; phylum Chloroflexota; class Anaerolineae; order Anaerolineales; family Villigracilaceae; genus UBA5195. Next base: position 5 of record JBARBA010000120.1, on the reverse strand, counting down.
GGTGA
>JBARBA010000119.1:0-6336 GCA_049792555.1 Anaerolineales bacterium | reverse complement strand
TTTCGCGCAAACCTATGATCTCCACAGGATCCCCCACTTTCACGACACCGCGATCCATACGACCCGTCACCACCGTGCCGCGTCCCTTGATCGAGAACACATCTTCCGCCGCCATCATGAACGGCTTTTCAATGTCACGCTTCGGCTCAGGAATGTACTCATCAATCACACGCAGGATTTCTTTGATGCACGCATATTCCGGCGCGTTCGGGTCGGTTGAAGTGCTTTCCAATGCCAGTTTCGCCGAACCGCGCACAATTGGGGTCGTGTCGCCGGGGAAACCTTGCTTCGTCAGCAGTTCACGCAACTCCAGTTCCACCAATTCCAGCAGTTCCGGGTCGTCCATCATGTCAACTTTGTTCAAAAAGATGACGATGCTCGGCACTTCCACCTGACGCGCCAACAGCACATGTTCGTGCGTCTGCGGCATCGGGCCATCAGGAGCAGCCACCACCAGAATGGCTCCATCCACCTGCGCCGCACCGGTGATCATGTTCTTGATGTAGTCGCGGTGACCCGGCATATCGACGTGCGCATAGTGCCGCTTGTCGGTTTCGTATTCCACGTGGGCAATGTTGATCGTGATGCCGCGCGCTTTCTCTTCCGGCGCGTTGTCAATCGAGTCGTATGCCCGGTACTGCGCTCTCCCTAGAAACTGGCAGTACTTCGTGATCGCCGCTGTTAGCGTCGTCTTGCCGTGATCAATGTGCCCCATCGTCCCCACATTCAGATGCGGCTTGTTACGCTCAAATTTTTGCTTCGCCATGGATAATCGCTCCTTTTACAACTGAGAAAAATTTACGATCTGAGAATTTCCTGCGCCACCGTTTCACTGACAGGCGCATAATGGTCAAATTCCATAGAAGATACACCGCGACCTTGCGACGCTGAACGTAATTCGGTTGCGTAACCAAACATTTCGCCCAAAGGAACCATCGCATTGACAGCCTGCGCATTGCCAGGGCGCATATCCATGCCCAAAATGGTACCACGCCGACTGTTCAACTGACCAATAATGTCACCCAGATACTCTTCAGCGACAATGACTTCGACCTTCATGATCGGTTCCAGGAGGACAGGGCCGCCACGATGAACTCCTTCTTTGAAGGCCATGGACGCAGCCGTTTTAAAAGCCATTTCATTCGAGTCTACTTCGTGGTAGGAACCATCGATCAAGGTAACTTTCAAATCCACGACAGGATAACCAGCCAGGACACCGCTTGCCGATGTTTCTTTGACACCTTTTTCAATGGCGGGAATATATTCTTTTGGAATGGAGCCACCAATAATTTTATTTTCAAAAATAACACCCGAAGCACGCTCGCCCGGTTCCATGGTAAAAACAACATGTCCGTATTGACCACGGCCGCCAGATTGTTTGGCGTACTTAAGATCGATTTTTTCAACTTTACGTGTGATCGATTCGCGATACGCCACACGAGGCTTGCCGACATTTGCCTGCACCCTGTACTCGCGCAACATACGATCAACCAGCACTTCAAGATGGAGTTCGCCCATACCTTCGATAATCGTCTGGGCAGTAGTCTCATCAGTATGGACGCGGAATGTGGGATCCTCCTCAGCGAGCTTATGGAGGGCTTCGCCCATTTTTTCCTGGTCGGCCATAGTTTTTGGCTCAATTGCGACGGAAATAACCGGGTCAGGGAAGGTGATATTTTCAAGAACGATGTTCTTGGTATCGCACAATGTATCACCAGTGGAAGACTCTTTGAAACCCAATGCGGCAGCAATATCACCTGCTACCACTTCACTAACATCTTCACGACGATCAGCATACATACGGATTAAACGACCGATCCGTTCGCGCTTGCCTTTGGTCGAGTTCGTGACCGTGGTACCTTGCGTCAGCGTACCGGAATAAACACGGAAATAAGCCAAACGGCCAACGTACGGGTCAGTAACGATTTTGAACACGAGGGCGCTCAACGGAGCATCGTCTTCAGGCGGAAGATCAATAAATTGGTCGGGGTGATCTATATCAGTCGTCCGCACAGGGGGAACATCTTGCGGAGAAGGCAGATAATCAATCACCGCATCCAAAACGGACTGAACGCCCTTGTTTTTCAGAGAAGAACCGCAAAAAGCAGGATAAGCGCGGCCACTCATAACAGCTTTACGGAGCGCAGCTTTCAACTCAGCCTTGCTAATCTCTTCCATATCAAGAAATTTCATGGTTAATTCATCGTCGGTTTCGGCGATTTTCTCAACCATTTCATGGCGCATGGCTTGCGCGCGAGGCATCAGGTCAGCCGGAATCTCAGCATAACGCGGTTCCTTACCAAGTTCGTCCTCCCAATAGATGGCCTGCATCTCAATCAGATCAACCACGCCCTTAAAAGTGGCCTCAACTCCGATCGGCATTTGCATTGGGATGGGATTCGCGCCGAGTCGCTCTCGGATTGTCTCAAGCGAACGTTCGTAAGAAGCGCCTGTGCGATCCATTTTGTTAATGAAACAAATACGTGGAACGCCATAGCGATCAGCCTGACGCCATACTGTTTCAGACTGGGGTTCGACACCCTGAACAGCATCAAAAATGACGACGCCACCGTCGAGGACGCGTAAAGAACGCTGCACTTCTGCGGTAAAGTCAATATGACCGGGGGTATCAATTATGTTAATTTGATAGCCCTTCCATTCAGCCGAAACCGCCGCAGACACAATCGTAATGCCGCGCTCCCGCTCCTGAACCATCCAGTCTGTAACGGTTGTCCCATCGTCAACAGAACCAATACGATGGGTTTTACCGGTATAGAAAAGGATGCGCTCAGTAGTTGTCGTTTTACCGGCATCAATGTGAGCAATGATGCCGATATTACGGTATTTTTCGAGCGGAAACATACGCGCCATTAATAGAAGCCCTTAAACAAGCATGGTTTGAAAATAAAAATTTAGAGACGATAATGCGAGAAGGCGCGATTGGCCTCGGCCATTTTATGCGTTTCTTCGCGCTTACGGATGGCCGCCCCCTGGTTTGTAGCAGCCTCCATAAATTCGGCTGCCAGCTTTTCAGGAAAAGACTTGCCACTGCGCGCGCGCGCCGCAGAAAGGAGCCAGCGAATCGACAAGGCAACGCGCCGCGCCGTTGGGACTTCCATCGGCACCTGGTAAGTTGCGCCACCGACACGGCGTGGGCGGACTTCCATGGCTGGGCCAACGTTTTTCATCGCCTGGTCAAAAATCTCAATCCCGGGCTTGCCGGTCTTTTCCTGGATCATATCCAGAGTTTCATACATCAGGCGCAATGCCAGACTCTTTTTCCCACGCATCATCATATGCTGGATAAAAGTAGCCAATGTAGCGCTGTTGTAGCGCACATCGGGGTGGATCGGACGAGCTTCAGGCTTTCCTCTACGCATTCGAAAACTCCGTATTCTTCAAATTGCAGCGTGAATTTCAGGCTTATTCTTTAGGGCGCTTCGCGCCATACTTTGAACGACTTTGTCGGCGCTTGGAAACACCAGTCGTATCCAGCGAACCGCGCACGATGTGGTAACGCACACCGGGCAGATCCTTCACACGACCACCGCGGACAAGCACGACGGAGTGTTCTTGAAGCTGGTGGCCTTCACCAGGGATGTAGGCCGTCACTTCGATGCCGTTCGTCAAACGCACACGGGCAATCTTGCGTAGCGCAGAGTTCGGCTTCTTGGGGGTCATCGTTCGGACAATGGTACAAACCCCACGCTTTTGTGGAGCGCCTTTATCCTGACGAACGCGACGCTGTTTATACGTGTTCAACGTATATTGCAGCGCAGGCGCTTTACTTTTGACCTTTTTGGATTGGCGACCCTTGCGGATCAATTGATTGGTAGTGGGCACGTTCGCCTCCAGAAAATTTCCTTGCAATAATGGATGAAAATGTCTTGTTAGAGCCAATAATTGAGGCCATCGCAATTTTTCCGGATGGCCTCAATTGTTTTGCCGTATAAAAGAAGACTTGCCTTTTGGGTAACAGCGGATTATTCTATCACAGCACCAATTCGCAGTCAAGAAGTTTTCCTCACAGAATCAGCACGTTTCTTAAAGTCGTAGCCAGCAAAGCCTTTCCCCAAAATATCTGCCGCAATTTTCCATCTCAGGTGAGCGAAGAACTGAAAGCGGTTGCGCCCAGGCATAAGGCAGGTTTTGAATATTTCCTACGGGATCCTGGCTCTTTTCATTTCTAGCGAATAAAATCACCCCCACCCTCGTAATACTTATAGAAAGGCACACCAGCATTGACCAGTCCGCACACGGCCCCCGTCATGGAAGACCGCGAATTGATCGCCAGCGCACAGTTCGGCGACCGTCAAGCGTTCGGCGAATTGGTCTGCCGCCATCAGAAAAGCGTCGTCAGCGTGATCTACCGCATGTGCGGCGACCCACGCCTGGCCGAGGACGCCGCGCAGGAAGCCTTCGTGCGCGTCTGGCAGCACCTTAACAGCTACAAACCACAATACGCCTTCCGCAGTTGGCTCTACCGCATCGCCGCCAACGCCGCGCTCGACGCTTTGCGGCGCGAACGCCCCTCCGCCGAAATCGAGTCCCTGCCCCTGGCGGACCCAACCCCCGGCCCCGAACAGGCCGCCGAAACGGATCAGCGCGCCGCCAAAGTGCGGCAGGCCGTCGCTCGTCTTTCCGAACCGCTGCGGGTGGTGCTCGTCCTGCGTGAGTACGAAGAACTCTCTTACCACGAAATCGCCGCAGCGCTGGAAATTCCCCTCGGCACGGTCATGTCCAGGCTTAATACCGCCCGCATTCAATTGCGGCGCGAACTTGACGGTTTATTGGAGGCCCCATGAGCGAACACATGCTTGAATGGCTGCCCGCCTACCACGATAACGAACTCCCCCCGACCAAACGCAGCCAGGTGGAAAAGCACCTGCGCGATTGCCCGTCTTGCCGCGCCGAACTGCAAACGCTGACGGGACTCTCCGCCTTGCTGAAAATCGACCCGGCTTCGCAGTCCACGCCCCCCGAACGTTTCGCCGCGCAGGTGCAGTTGCTTTTACCGCGCCGCGCTCCATCCTACCCGCAGCGGCTGCCGCGTTGGGTGCTAGGCGCTCCGCTCGCGTTGGTCGTCGTCGGAGCTTTCCTACAAGCTGCCTTATGGGTCACGTGGCTCGTGTTGGCGGCCGGCTCGACCTTCCCCGGCCTCGCGTCCTGGCTCCCAACGGACAGCAACCTGGATATATTCGGCACGCTCTCGGTGCTCAACATCGCCCTGCTGGCCGGCGCAGTTATATTGTGGTGTGCGTGGATGGCCTTCTGGTGGGCCTGGAAATACAATCAAAACCTGGAACCTGTATTCAATCAACTCGAAAAGGAAGTGTGACATGGATCAAATCAAAATTCTAAAACGTGCCCTGACGATTACCGTCAAATATCGTGTCTTATGGGTCTTCGGCATTCTTCTGGCCCTGACCGCCGGCGGCGGAGGCGGCAACGGCGGCGGAAGTGGCAGCAGCGGCGGTAACAACACGCCCAGTAATGGCGGCAATCCCAATTTCAACTGGCGGGACCCGTTCAACGGCCAGAATCCATTCGCAGAACTCCAGAAACAGATAACCCCCGAAATCACGAACACCGTCATCGGCGTCGCCATCGCGCTGGCCTGCATCATTCTGGTGTTGATCATTATTGGGACGATTGTCCGCTACGTCTCAGAGACCGCCTTGATCCGCATGGTGGACCGGCACGAAAACAGCGGCGAAAAGCTGACCGTCCGCGAAGGCTTCCGCTTGGGCTGGTCACGCGCCGCCTGGAAAATGTTCCTGATGGACCTGCTCACCGGGCTGGTTTCCCTCGCCATCGTGCTGGCTGCGCTGCTGTTGGCGGCCTCGCCCCTGTTGGTCTGGCTGACCGGGAGCACACCTTTGCAAGTATTGGGTACCATCGTCTCGGTTGGGTTAATTCTGCTGGTGGTGTTTGCCGTCCTCTTGGCCGCGCTGGCGCTAACGCTCGTCCTGCTCTTCGCCCGGCGCGTCATTGTCCTGGAAGACCTGGGAGTGGTTGAGTCCCTTCGTCGCGGCTATACCCTCGTCAGAGCACGCCTGGGCGACATCATCCTGATGGCTGTCATCATGTTCGGCATCGGCATCCTGTGGGCACTGCTCATGATCCCGGTAATGCTGGCCATTATCGTAGTGGCCGCCGTGATTGCCGGGCTGCCCGCCCTGCTGGTGGGCGGGATCGCCGGCCTGCTCACGCAAGGCGCCACCCCCTGGATTGTGGCTGCCGTCGTCGGTGTGCCCATTTTCCTGATCGTGGTCGTCATCCCCGGATCGCTGGTCGGCGGCTGGCAGCAAGTCTTCTCCTCCAGCGCCTGGACAC
>JBARBA010000118.1:0-3105 GCA_049792555.1 Anaerolineales bacterium | reverse complement strand
AATTCCATTCTTTGGGGTGTTGCCAAACAGGAAGGGCGGAATAAATTCCGCCCTACACTCCGCCCCGAATTCCATTCTTTGGGGTGTTGCCAAACAGGAAGGACGGAATAAATTCCGCCCTACACTCCGCCCCAAATTCCATTCTTTGGGGTATTTCCAAACAGGGTGCCTGGCTTGCTGGTTGTTTTACGGCGTAATCTGGTTAATCGTGCTCTGCCCGTCCACCGCTTCGATGACGGTGTCGCCGCGCGTCAGCCAGCCGCCGTATTCGACGCCGTCGCTGCTGGCGACATAGCCGTCCATCACGAAGGGAATTTTCGGGTCGGCGGCCAGGATCCAGACGCCGTTGTAGCGCCGCGCGATGTGCAGGTGCGTGGCGTCGGCGATCCCGCCTTCGCACGAGGGGTGCCCGATCTTGTCGCCGGTCTGCACAACCTGGCCGGGTTGGACGCGGTCGCGCTGTTCGACGTGCATGTACAGGATCGTCCAGCCGGTTTGCTCCAGGCCGTCGCCGTCCAGGTCTTCGACCACAGCCCCGTTGTCGGCGCGCAGGATCAACCCCGGAGCCATCGCCCTGGCCCAGGCGTCCGTCTGTCCGCAGCCGATCGGCGCGCCGGGCGGGGCAAAATCGAGCGAGGCCCAGGGAGAACCGCTGTCCCAACCCTCGTGCGGCCCGCCGGTGAACTGCCAGGTTTCGCCCGCAGCAAAGGGCAGCGCCAGTTTGGGCTGGGTCAGGCCGGGGGGCAGCAGCGGCTCGATGGCCCAGTCGAACGGATAGCCGAACATGGCGTTATAGGTGGCGTACAGGCCGTGCGGGCCGGTGTCGATCTGCCAGGTGGCCTGATCGTCGATTTTGGCGAACAGGGCCTGCACCCCGGCCGTGCCGGGGTTGATGCCCGGCTGGGGAACAACCGTTGAGTCGTCCGAAAGCTTCCACTCTGTCACTTTGTTCTCGCGCCAGTCGTAAAAACCGCCGCTCAGGGTGTTGGCCGTCCAGGCCATCTGGCGGTATAAGCCCACGTAGAAATTGTCCACATAGCCGATGGGCGTCTGCGACGTAGACGACGGGTTGGGATTGGTGACCCACTGCGAACGATATTCGAGCACCGCCAGCAACAGGCGCGGGTTGACCGAATAGTTGCGCGCCACTTTGTTGATGATCTGCGCGCCGGTCAGCGTTTGGCCGTCCACGTCCTGGGTGAAGAAGGCCAGGTAGCCGCCCTGCTTCTGGACAAAGGACTCCACGTCCAACACGGAACTGAGCGGGCCGTAGACCAGCTCCGAATCGGGGATGATCTTAAAGAAGTCCGACGAGGCCACCTGCGCGGGAGCCACAAGCAGGGGCGCTTGCTGCTGGTCGGTGTTGGTGGTGCCCGGGATCAGCAGCTTGTCGCCGGGGTAGATGACCGAGTCCATCGTCAGCTTGTTGGCCGCCAACAGGTCGGCCAGGCTGATATTGAACTTCGCGGCGATGCTGCCGGGATAGTCGCCGGCCTGCACGGTGTAGCTGACCGGCCCTGTGGTGGCGGTCATCAAGGCCTGGGTGGCGTCCGCAGGCAGGGGCGTGAAGGTCGGCAGGATCTCGGGCACGTTGGCGGTGGGGCTGGAGATGGGCGCGCCCGGCGCGCGCGTGGGCGGCAGATAGGTCATCACCGGAACGGCGCTCGGCAGGTTTGGGTTGGCGATGGTTGGCGGCGCAAACGGCGTCGCTATGGAATTGGGCGCGGTGCGGTTGCAAGCGGTCAGTAAAAAGACGATCAGGGAAAGGGAGATCAGGAAATGGCGCATGGGTTTGATTTTACCAAAGATGGGGGCGTGGATCGGTGGAACAATTTTGCCCGGCCCCCAATTTTTCTCTACCGGACATTTTGAAAAAGAGAACGCGGGTGACGCCGATGCGACGGATTCGCGCAGATTTTTTTTAGTGTCTTACAAACGTATCATCTCAAAATTTGGGAGGATTTGTTGTTGCAAGGTGGTTTCGGTATGGCGGCGGGACAGCACCGCCGCCTACTCAACCACCGGTTATTGAAATGATGCTTACAAACGATGTTGGTGCAAAAAAAGCACGGATTTTCACCACGCAGGACACCACCCCCTCCCGAAGGGACGCCAGGACAGGTGTAACGGGGGCAAGCGTAACACGAAGGAAAAACTTTAAGTTTTTAAGGTTTTCCTTCGCGCCCCTTCGTGAACTTCGTGGTTAAGGTTTTTGCTCTTTTCCGGGTTAGGGTTATCCGCGAAAATCAAATCAATCCGCCAAATCCATGCTCAGTGGATGAAAAATTCGTAGTGACGACTTCAGTCGTCCGGCTAAAAAAGCGACTAAAGTCGCTACTACGAGTTACAATTTTCATCTACTGATGCTCTCTTTTCTCCTTTGTGCGGTAGAAAACCCAATTTACAGATTTGCCAATCCGTCAATATATCAGTTGCCGAATTTCCAAAAATGTTGTATAGTTTGCCTCTCACTGGAGAGCGCGTGGACACAATAACTGCCGCAGCCATTCAAAAAGCATACGTACTCATCAAGGCGGGAAAATTAGATGAAGCACAAGCTATTCTCATTCCACTTGTCAGGACAAACCCCAATAACGCCGAAGCCTGGTATATGCTGGGTTTTGCCCTTCCCGATACTGACAAGCGCCTGTACGCTTTTCAACAGGTCACGCGCATCGATCCGTCCAGCCAACTGGCTCGCGATCAGATTGCCAAACTGCAGGCGCCAAAGCCCCCCACCCCGCCGCCTGCGGGTGTGGCAAATCCGCCTACTTCACCGTTTACGGTGATGCCCGATTTGACGAACACGCCGCCTGCGCCCCAGCCTGCCCCTGCCGTGCAACCGGCCTGGGCCAAGTCGCCCGTTCCATATCCTGTGGCGACCGACGGGCCTGCCGCCGCCGACAAAAAACAGCCGAAGAAAAAGCGCATCTCTCCAGTGGTGGTGGGAGGCGTCGTAGTTTTGCTTGTGTGTATCATTGCAATTGTCATTTCGCTGACCGGCAACAAAAATACGGCGGTGCAGTTCTTTCCTTTCTGGTTCCCCAGCCCCACATATGCGCGTCCAAAAGCGACATTGACCACCGGTCCCACGCCATCGCCGAC
>JBARBA010000117.1:0-7362 GCA_049792555.1 Anaerolineales bacterium | reverse complement strand
GTCTGGCATCGGTCAGCGTCAGGGCGTTGTGACTGACGGCTTTGGTGAGCAATTCGGTGTAAATCGAAAGCGGGTGGTCGGAGAGATACAGGCCGATCAACTCGCGCTCCCAGTTGAGCATCTCCTTGCGCTCGCCTTTGACGTCGGGCAGGGTGATGTTTTCGTCCTGCACACCGCTCATCCCGCCGAACAGGGACATTTGCCCGGCTTCGACGGCGCGGAAATGGCTGGCGCTGGCGGCAACGATGTGGTCGAGCGCGGTCAGCAACGCGGCGCGGTCGCCGAAACAGTCCATCGCGCCGACTTTGATCAAGCATTCCAGGGCGCGCTTGCCGACGGCGCGCAAATCCACGCGGCGCGAGAAATCGTTCAGGTCTTTAAATGCCCCGCCATCCTTGCGGGCCGCAACGATGATATCCACCGGCCCTTGACCGACGTTCTTGATCGCGCCCATGCTGAAGCGGATGGCGTCATGGCCTTCTTTGTCTTCAATGGTGAAGCCAAACCTGGAGCGGTTGACATCCGGGGGCAGCACGGCAATGCCCATGGCGCGCGAATCGGCGGCGTACATGGCAATCTTGCCCGCATCGTCCTTGAAAACCGACATCAGCGCCGACATGTATTCGGCAGGATAGTGCGCTTTCAGGAAGGCGGTCTGGACGGAGATGACGCCGTAGTCTGCCGCATGGGATTTATTGAACCCGTAACGCGCAAACTCTTCCCAGTCGGTGAAGATCGCGGCGGCGGTGTCACCCGGCATGGATTTGGCGACGGCACCCTTGATGAACTTTTCCTTGTGCTTGGCGATCTTGTCGGCCTGTTTCTTCGAGATGGCCTTGCGTAGTTCGTCCGATTCAGACGCGGTATAGCCCGCCAGTTCGACGGCGGCGCGCATGATCTGTTCCTGGTAGATCGGAATGCCAAACGTGTCGCTGAAAATTGACTCCATGGCCGGGTGGCGGTATTCCACCTTTTCTTCGCCGTGCATGCGTTTGATGTAGCTGGGGATGAAATCCAGTGGACCGGGACGGTAGAGCGCCACCATGGCGATGATGTTATCGAGGTTCTGCGGCTTCATCTCGATCATCCAACGCGTCATGCCTGTCCCTTCCACCTGGAAGATCCCGGCGGTTTGCCCGCGCCCGTAGAGCTTGAACGCTTCGGGGTCGTCCACGGGGATGTTGGTCAGGTCATAGTTGACGTTGTGGCGCTCGTTGATCAACTCGCAGGCGCGCGCCATGACCGTCAGCGTGGAAAGGCCCAGGAAGTCGACTTTGAGCATTCCCATGTTTTCGAGGATGCCCATCTCGAACTGCGTCACCGTTTTGATGGGCGATTCTTCCGACCCGGAAGTGGGCCGGTGGATGGGGAGGTATTCGGTGATCGGTTTATCTGAAATCACCACCCCGGCGGCGTGCGTCCCGGCATTGCGGACGGTGCCTTCCATGTGGATGGCGGTCTCGATCAGTTCTTTGATGTGCGGCTCGGCATTGTAGATCGCCTTCAGGTCGGGCACCTGGTCGAGGGCCTCGCTCAAGTTGACGGGTTTGCCCGGCACGTTGGGGATCAGCTTCGCCACGCGGTCCACTTCGGGGATGGGAATGTCCATGACGCGCCCCACGTCGCGCAATGCGCCGCGCGCGGCCATGGTGCCGAAGGTAATGATTTGGGCCACTTTGTCGTCGCCGTATTTTTTGGCGCAGTATTCGAGCATCTTCGAACGCAGGTCATCGCGGAAGTCCAGGTCAATATCGGGCATCGAGATGCGCCCCGGGTTCAGGAAGCGCTCGAAGATCAGGCCGTGATGGATCGGGTCGACCATGGTAATGTCGAGGGTGTAGGCCACGATGGAACCGGCCGCCGAGCCGCGCGCGTTATACCAAATGCCTTCCTGACGTGCAAAGCGGCACAAGTCCCAAACAATCAGGAAGTAGGCATCGAAGCCCATGGTGTGGATGACGCCCAACTCGTAATCCAGGCGCTCGCGCACTTTGGGTTTGGTTGCATCTGCGCCGTAGCGGCGTTCGGCGCCCGCTTCGCACAGTTTGCGCAGATAGCTGCCCGCGTCGAAGCCCTCGGGGACGGGGAACTCCGGCAGGTGGTAGCCCTTGAACGACAGATCCACAGCGCAGCGTTCGGCAATGGCGACGGTGTTCGAGAGCGCTTCGGGGATTTCGGCAAAGAGCGTCGCCATTTCCTGCGGGGTGCGCAGGTAATACGACGGGTCCGTCATCCTCATGCGCTCTTTGTCGGCGAGCAGCGTGCCGGTCTGGATGGCGAGCAGCACGTCCTGGTATTTGGCGTCGGTCTGCTCGATGTAATGCACGTCGTTGGTGGCGACGAACCTGGCCGAATGTTTCGCGCCCATTTCGACCAGTTTTTTGTTCAGGTCGGTCAGTTCCTTGATGTTGTGCGACTGCAATTCGACATAGAAACGTTCCGGGCCGAAGACGTCGTAGTACCAGTTCATGCGCCGCACGGCTTCTTCGGGGTTGTCTTCGAGCAGCGTGCGCGGAATTTCGGCGGACATGCAGCCCGAAGTGGCGATCAGCCCTTCGGAGTGGGCCGCCAGGAAGTCGTGGTCGATGCGCGGGTAGTAGTAAAAGCCTTCGAGTTGGGCAGCGGAGGCAATCGTCAGCAGGTTTTTGTAGCCGGTTTCGTTTTCGGCCAGCAGCAACAGGTGTGAGGACTTCTTGTCCAGTTTCGCGTCGCGTTCGCGCATCCCGCGCGCCGCCATGTAGGTTTCGATGCCGATGATCGGCTTGATGCCTGCTTCCCTGGCGGCGTTGAAGAACTCGATCACGCCGAACATCGTGCCGTGGTCGGTAATGGCCAGCGCGGACATGTCCATCTCTTTGGCGCGTTTGACCAGCTTCTTGATATTCGAGAAGCCATCAAGCAGCGAGTAAACCGTGTGGACGTGGAGGTGGACGAAGGGATTAGCCATAGAGAGGAGATTATAGCATTCAAGCCGGTCGGGCAACCCAACAGTTGGCTTAAAATATTGGAACATAAGTTCCAGGTTGTGCCCGTTGTGCGCTGGTTGGGACGCGTGCCCGCCAGGGTAGACCAGCACACAACAGCGCCAACCAACACCCGGCTTAAAACGTGGTAATATTTTTATACGATGACTACCCATCCACCTCGTCACCTTGTATGGAGCACGGACGCGCTCGACCTGCGCGACCCATTCCAAAAGCGCTGGCTGCTGCGCCAGACCTTGATGCGCGGCAGGGCGGAAGATGTCGGCGCGCTCGATCTTGCCGAGATCGAAAAAGAATTGGATGATTTGGGGCTGCCAAAGGAGATCGAAAGTCTGTGGCGGCGATATTTGGAGTATGAACATGCCAAAAGCAAGCCCAACTAAAGGGTTTGGAATACTTACGCCTCTCCAGAAAGAATTTATGGGGATTCTTGCCCGCTTGCCTGATCAGGACCAGTTTTACCTGGCAGGCGGTACTGCGCTGGCGGAATATTATCTTGGTCATCGTCTGTCATTTGACCTGGATTATTTCACGGGCACAGAAAACCTTGTCCTGCCGATGTCCCATCAAATCGAAAACACCTGCCGCAAAAACAGGTAGTGGTTAAATCGAAAGTGATAATTTGAGATTATATGCCGCTAAATTCAGCATATCACTTTGGTTTTTACCACTACCCAAAAACAATCTTCCGTTCAAAGTGATCCGGCGTTTCTCCTCTTTTGTTGAATTGGTTGTGGGACAGGAAAACGACAGTCTGAAAATAGACCTGGTGCTTGATTCTCCCTATCGCTTTGAGCCGCCGGTCCTTTCCGGTGAAGGCATATTTGTCAACGACTATGCGGATTTGCGCGTGGATAAATTGCTGGCTTTCTTTGGGCGCGCCGAGCCGCGCGATGCAGTCGATTTATATTTCATCCTGCAAAAGGAGCCTGCCGAGCCACTGCTCGAACAGGCTAAACAAAAAGACCCTGGCTTTGACCTTTATTGGTTTGCAATTGCCTTGAACCGCTGCGCAAGCTTCCCCGACGAATTGGAGCGCTGGCCGGTCAAAATGCTCCAGCCCTTTGACCCGCGCGCGCTCAAGAGAAGGCTGTTGGATTGGGCGATAGAGTTGATGAATATAACGATGAAGAAATAAAATGAATGAGTTTTACCGGCATCTTCTCAATATTCGGTGGTTGAGTAGGCGGCGGTGCTGTCCCGCCGCCATACCCTGGCACCGCCCGCCGCACCTGTCCCGGCGTCCCTTCGGGAGGGCAGGTGTTGAAACCACTTGTAATAACAATTCCCCCAAAATTTTGAAAAGATACGAACAAAACGATCTGTTCAAAATTTAACCAAATTGCGTTATCAACTATCTAAGAATCCTTAAAAAACGCGTGCAACTGCCTCAACGTCTGCTTCCACTCGCTTTCGGCGTCCAGCTTGCGATGAGTTTGCTCGTGACGCTGGCGCATGATTGCCACCACGCGCTCGTCTTCGCCGGCGTCCAGCCAAAAGCCATGCTGGTTTTTGGCGCAAACATCCAGCTTTAAATCATACAGCCGATATTGAAACTCCTGCAAGTGGGCCGCGCAGACCGGGCAGGGAAAATCCGTCGGCGTGGGGTAATGCACCAGCGAGCCTTTTTGGGCGTCGTCGTCAAAGCTGATGTCTTCCAGGCGGTCGAGTTCGTCGAAGTCCAGCCACATACCCCGGCAGTTGGGGCAATAATCCACTTCGATCATGCCTTTATAGTATTTTTTGACCAGTCCGGTCGCGCATTTTGGGCAGTTCATGGGGTCATTCCTCGAATCACATGATCGATCAGCATTTCCGCTTCTTCACCTTCCACACCGGGCACAAGCCAGACCAAAAACTCGGCATTGCCCTTCGGCCCCAGCAGCGGCGAACGGATCAGTCCCTTCACGCCGCAGCCCTGCGCCTGCGCGAAGGCCAGTATCTCCACCAGCACGCGGCGATGGATGAGCGGGTCGCGCACCACGCCGTCGCCGCGCGCCACGTCCGCGCGCCCGGCCTCGAATTGGGGTTTGATCAAAGCGATAATCTCTCCCTCGTCTCCAGGGGATAACCACTTTAGCATCACCGGCAGCAAAATCTTCAACGAGATAAACGAAGCGTCGCACGTCGCCAGTTGCACCGGCTCCGGCAGGGAAGCCACGTGCCGGGCGTTGGTCTCTTCCATCACGACCACGCGCGGATCGTTGCGCAGCTTCCAGTGCAGGATGCCTTTGCCCACGTCGATGGCGTAGATTTTCGTCGCGCCGTGCTGCAACAGGCAGTCGCTGAAACCGCCCGTCGAAGCGCCGACGTCGGCGCAGGTCAGGCCGCTCGGGTTCACGGGAAAAGCTTCCAGCGCGGCCAACAGCTTTTCGCCGCCGCGCGAGACAAAACGCGGGCCAGAGTCCACGCTCACTTCCACATCGGGCAAAACCCCGGCGGAGACCCGGTCGACCATCTGCCCGTTGACGCGCACCTGCCCGGCCATGATGATGGCCTGGGCTTTGGCGCGGCTTTCGGCCAGGCCGCGTTCGACGAGCAAAAGGTCAAGGCGGGTTTTTGACATGCCTGTATTGTAATGTCAAAACCTGGATTGTTTTCGTTCTGTTTTAGATTTTCCCGATAAATGTCTTGAAGTAAATTATAATGGTGCTTAAGGTGTTTGATGGGGCGCAAATTGATACCCCAACCCAATCCCATTTATTTCGCATCGTCATTCAGGGTCAACATATGGCAGAAAAATCCGCCCCAGAAATTAACGACCTCATCGAAAAATACGCCCAGGGGCGAATGCCGCCGCTTGTGGATATTGACGTTCCTGCGCGAGGGCTGGTCAACCCGCAATGGTTGAAAATCTATCGTATTGGGTTTATTGCCAATTATGCCACTGCGCTCGATATCCTTCTTCCAGAACCGACCAATTCCATACCCAGGAAGTGGGACAAGGGGAATTTTATCGCTAGTGAATATTGGGCCGCGCCATCTGCAAACATCGAGAGCCAGCTACTTGAACGGGCATGGGGGGACTTGGGTCGACAATATGCCGCGATCGCAGAAGAACAAAAGACGGTCATTGCCTATTTGGACGGTGATGGGCTAATTAATTTTGCCGCCCCCGTCATCGTTGACAACCAGGTGGTTGCAACTTTATTTTCCGGCTGGTTTAAACCCAACACTGATTTTTTATGGGATGCGAATATCCTCAGCACCAATGGGTATTTTAAGCCGCTGAAACCGGGGGAAGCAGGCGTCAGTCTTGCGGGAGTGAAGGGGGATGATGAAATTGATTTAGGTCAACATTCATCAGAAATAAAAAAGATTTCTCCCCAGGAAGTGGAAGCTTTTCTGAAAGCATTGAGCGAGACCACACAGAGCCTGTCGGACCTGGCAACATCGGTTTACGAAGTCGAAAAGGATAAAATCTTCCAATGGATGGAAAATCAACTTCCGTCTGTTTTATCTCCCCTGAGAGATCGACCAGAGAATATCGATGAAGTCTGGAAAGGCCTCTCGCAGAATTTGGCAGGCATCACAAAGTATTTTGGTTTTGATTATGCCTTGATCGTCTCTTTACACGATACCAACGAGAAAAATATTCGCATCCTGTGCCAAATCGGTTTGCCGGAAACCGATTTTCCGATAGGCCCGAAAATGCCCCTTTCTTCAGAATCATACAGGAGCCTGAAATCTGTTTTTGATGGGGTCAATGGACTTGTTTCCCTAAAGCCGGCCGATTTTGAATACCTGCCGGTTTTCAAGAATTTGTATGCCAAAGGAAAGAACAAATCTGTTCTCGCTACATCTGTTTCACCTCGCGGAAAAGCGCTTGCGTCTCTTGTGATTATAGGAAAATTCAAAAAAGATGTTGCGCTTGAATGGCGTTCAGGAAAAGACCTGCAAACGTTAAAACATATTGCTGATGGAATAGGCCTTGTTCTGGAAATCACCTTGCTGATCGAACAACTCGAGGTGACCGCCAAAACCCAGGCGCACTTCCTGGAAGATGTTGCCCACGACATCCGCACACCGATCCAAAATCTGATCTTACAATCCGAAGCTTTCAACCTGACGCTGACGCCCGAAGACGCCCGGTCGATTGGGCAAAAGATGGCCGCCCAGGCCCGGCGGCTCAACCGCATGAGTGTCAGGGTTTGGACAATAGTCAAGCTGGACCAGGGCGCATTGGTATCCGAAAAACCCGGGTGGGTGCCTGTTTATCAAATCATTATGGAGCACCGCAAGTTTTTGCTGGACGTGGCGGAAAAGAAAGATATCCAAATAACGGTTGATAAGGACATTGAAGGCTGGCAACCCATCCAGGTCCACAAGAGCCTTTTCTCCCAGGCCGTCCTCAACCTGATCGATAACGCCATCAAAT
>JBARBA010000116.1:0-2281 GCA_049792555.1 Anaerolineales bacterium | reverse complement strand
CCTCCGGGACGATCGAAGCGACCACCGTGAACGTATCGCCGGAACTGGCCGGAAAAGTGGACCAGGTGCTGGTGCAGGAAGGCGATCAGGTGCAGACGGGTGCCCCGCTGTTCCGTTTGGATGCCACGCTGCTCAAGGCACAACAAGCAGCAGCCATGGCCGGATTGGGAGAGGCGAAATCGGCGGCGCTGACCGCCCAGGCCGCCTACCAGTCGGCCCAGGCCCAATACGACATTGCCACCAATGCGGCGCGTACCCAGGCACACTCCACGCGCCTGCAGGACTGGCTGGGCAAGACCCCCGATTATTTCAACCAGCCGAAATGGTATTTCACACAGGACGAACAAATTGCGGCGGCCCAGGTGGAAGAAGCCGCAGCCGAAGCCAACCTGACCGCCACCCAGGCGAGCCTGGACAGCGTGGTCAGCGACCTGAATAACGCCAAGTTCCTGGACGCCGAAACGCGTTTGAGCAATGCCCGCATTGCCTACCTGGTGGCACGCCAGGTGCAAGTGGAAGGACAGGCGGCCGGTTCCGGGAAAAGCCCGGACGATCTGGATCCAACCGTCTATAACATTTCCCCCTTTGCACCCGGATACCGGGTGCGGATCAAGATTTCGCAAAACCTGGCCAACAATGCCTCCCTGGCGAACGAGACCCAGATCGCCTATAACACGGCCACCACCGAGTTGACCAGCGCCGAGACCGCCTACAACGCCCTGGTGAACACGGCGTCTGGCAGCAAGGTCTTGCGAGCGCGCGCCGCTTTATCCGTAGCGAACGAACGGTTGTCGGTGGCCCAGGATAATTTGAGAGCGCTGCAGAGCGGGGATAATTCTCCGCAAGAAGCGGCCGCTTCCGCCAGCCTGGCGCAAGCCAAGAGCGGCGCTCAGCAGGCGCAGGATGCGGTGGGGCAGGCACAGGCCAACCTGGACCTGTTGAATGCGCAGATGGACAAGTTGGAAGTGGATGCCCCGCTGAACGGGGTGGTCCTGACCCGCAACATCGAGCCGGGTGAATACGTGCAGCCGGGAGCGGATGCGATGAGCATGGCGAACATCTCGTCGTTGACGATCACGGTGTATGTGCCGGAAGACCGCTATGGAGAGATCTCGCTGGGTCTGAAGGCCAGTGTGAGTGTGGACTCGTTCCCGGGTGCGAAGTTCAGCGGCGTGGTGAGCAACATCGCCGACCAGGCGGAGTTTACGCCGCGCAACGTGCAGACGGTGGAAGGCCGCTCCTCCACGGTGTATGCCATCAAGTTGAACGTCAGTGACCCGCAGGGCAAACTCAAACCCGGCATGCCCGCCGACGTCGTTTTCAATACAAA
Source organism: Anaerolineales bacterium (assembly GCA_049792555.1). GTDB lineage: Bacteria > Chloroflexota > Anaerolineae > Anaerolineales > Villigracilaceae > UBA5195. Next base: position 951 of record JBARBA010000116.1, on the reverse strand, counting down.
GTAATATCCAAGACAAGGATTTAGTTCGGTGAATGGCCTGCACGTTATCGCGCAGGCCATTTACATATGTGGAAGACAGGCAATAATTAATTTTTGGACCCGCAGTCCTTTCGTCTCAGTTTTCCAACCCGTGACGAGATATACCGAAAGAAATTTACCTGCAGGTATGGCCCCACATGACTATTATTTGTATACTTTACTATAGGCCGTGACCAGATGCCAGAACTAATTTCTCGTCAAAATCTTTACTAACGATCTCGTTTATCATAAAGATGAATAACGCTTTAATACTCATGCGGTCGAGCAAGGTATGTGAGATTTGGCCCTCTAAAAGGAGCATGATGAACCCGTGGACCAGGCTCCATAACCTTACGGCAACCAGGTCCGCAGGCTCCAGAGCAAGCAAACCGGTTTCCTGGTAAGCTTTTACAAGACCGACCAACAATTGAAAATTCTTTTGCGATATTTCCCTGAAATCGGGGTAATCTTTTTCCTGTTCGATAACACCCGAGAACATGACCTTGAAGAGCTCAGGGTCTTTGAGGGCGAATTGGACATATGCCCAGCCAACCTCAACCAGCTTATTTTGGGGATTATCGTGATTGGTTTCGACCGCAGCCGTAAGCTGTTCATATAACAAGTGGTAACCCTGCGTCGAGATGGCGGCGATCAAGGCCTGCTTATCGGCAAAATGAGCATACGGCGCGGTGTGGCTGACACCTGCCTTCTTTGCCACTCTTCTCAAACTCAGTCCCCCAAGGCCATCCTTCGAGAGGATCTGTATTCCCGCCTTGATGAGAGCATTTTTCAAGTCACCGTGATGATAGTTTTTACGCGGCATAATGAAATCTTAGACCTTAAACTTGACGACGTCAAGATATTGCCATATAATCTTTACAACGTTAAGATTATATGGAGAACCCGAATGGGACAATTCGACGATATTAAAAA
>JBARBA010000115.1:0-6239 GCA_049792555.1 Anaerolineales bacterium | reverse complement strand
AATTTGAGGGCGTGGCGCGCGCCGCCATCCGTAGCAATCAAGACATCGTCCGGCTTGAGAATGGCCCGGGCCGCGCCGAGATCGGGCAGTTCACCGTTGACAAAAATAATCGCTCTGGGCATGGTTGCTCCTTTCATCGTCAGTTCACAAAAGGTGACTGTCACTTTCTAAACAAAAAACGCCTCCAGAGGAGGACGTTGATGTAACGTAAGCATCCCTCCGCCGGCATAATCCGGATCAGGTTCTGCGGGTCAAGGGCTGCTGCCCTCCTCTCAGCCCGGCGTACGGGCTCCCCGTTCAATTGTTATAGAGTACTGCGTAAATACCTGAACCAAAATCCTGTCATTGGGAGTGATTCAATCAAGGAAAGTTCGGAGATTTATGCAAGAAGCAGTAAGAACAGTGAGGTTATTTTAGCTTGAAAGCGCCAAATATGCAACCGCTGTTTGCTGGCGATGAGGGCCTTCTTAAAGTCGGGCAGAGCTAAGAGCCTCGACACGAATTTCACAAATTTCCACGAAAAATTTGTGTCCTGTCTTTTGAAAAAGGCGGTTAAGCCCAATACTGTTTAGATAAGGCAATTCAGTTCAAAGGCGGTTTTTTATTTTCTCATAGGGAAACAGCCGCCAGAGCGACTTTGTAAAAATAGCCTTGCCTGCCCTGAGCTTGTCGAAGGGTTTACGTCCGGGGCGGGGCCAAAGGGCGATAAATCTTCGGGAAACGGTGCTTGTCTCAGTGCGGGAGATACTACCCCGTAGAATTCGCTCATTAAACGGGCATTTTCCACCCGTTGCGCCGCCCGGACGTGGAACGTCCGGGCTATCCTACGAAGTCCGTTGGACTGTTCCACGGGAAAGGCTATCCCCGTTATTCGCTTAACTAAACAGTATTGCGGTTAAGCCCATGACTTTAAGAAACCCTGGCTGGCGATTACAAACGCGACATACTGCTGCGCAGCAGTATGTCGCGTTTCAGGCGGTAATAAAGATGCAGGTGCCGGCAGAACTTGACCCAGGGCGGGATGGTTTTCGCAGCTCGTCGCCGGGGGAACCGATTACTATTTCGCAACGGTGATCAGAACGTCGAAGAGGCAAAAAAAATCTTTTTTGTTTGTTTTTCGCAAACCAAAGACGGCATTATAGGTGCCGGGTTCTTTTGGAGGGATCATGTGTGTCTGGAGATAGATCTTGTCGCCCACATAGATGGTGTAAGGCAGGGTTTTCTCTTGGAAATCCGGATTTTGCATTCTCTCGCCGCGCACAAAACCGAATACGACATCATCGACATGCCACATATTTGTGCCGGTATTGACAAGCTTCCATACGGCAAGGAAATCAGTGCGCGGCTTGAAGACTGCGCCCCATGCAGGCGAAATGGAAAAGGCGTTGCATGCGTAAGACAAATTAGCCGGTGTCCAGGTAAGACCGCCAATGGGTGGGCGCACATACCGTGTACTGGTGCGTGTAATGGTGGGGGTGGCAGTACGGGTAAACTTGCTGGTGGGGACGAGTGTATATGAAGCTACGGGCGGAATGGTGGTCGCAGGAGTTAAACTGGGGGATTCTAAAGCAGTTGGCCGCCGAGTGGGCGGAGGGAGGGGCGTAGGGTTTATAGGCGGCGTAACCGTTGACTCCGCAACCGTTGGGGCGGCAAGCGTTTCTTGTGGCGTGCCGGCAGGTTGGCCGAGCGCTTGGGCGCAACCCACCAACAGCAAAAGCACAATCAATCCGGCAAAACAGGTTCGTAGAGATTTCATTTTGTCTCCTTACTGGTTCCCGGTAAATCCTGTTCGAAAATCCGGGAAAATACGTTCGCAGCGTTGCGAACTTCAACTTCTTTCATAATAATAACATAATACACACCCGGCAATTTTACAAGTAGTTTGTATCAGCTCAATCACCGGTGGTTAAGTGGTACCCTGGGCTGCTATCCTGAGCGTGTCGAAGGGCTGTCGAAGGGGAGGCGGCGCCATCCCGCCATACCTGTCCCGGCGTCTTTTCGGGAGGGGCTACAGAATTGGAAAGAATTTTTTGGGATACCTACATGTTGCGCTTTCCCGCTTAATATGGTGCCCGCAGGGTAGAAAAAAGGGCAACATCGTGCTGCGCATTTGTGACCGTAGGGTATAATTAAGCGTCTGAAGTTTGTTCAGAGCGCCGTGATACGCAGCACGCAATACGTGACCCGTATTCCGTACTGCGTATTTTGATGCGCAGCACCATGTGCAGCACCTTGTGCGCAACGCTACGTGAGGAAAATATGGAAATCGGTACCATTCAAAACGTCGACATTGACACCCAGATGCGCGATGCCTATCTCGATTACGCTATGAGCGTGATCGTGGCCCGCGCCTTGCCAGACGCCCGTGATGGGCTGAAACCCGTTCACCGGCGCATTTTATTTGCGATGCACGATATGGGCATTCGCGCCAACAGTTCCCATAAAAAATCCGCCCGTATCGTCGGCGAGGTGTTGGGCAAATACCACCCGCACGGCGATTCCGCCGTCTACGAATCGATGGCGCGCATGGCCCAGGATTTCTCGCTACGTTATATGCTGGTCGACGGGCAGGGAAACTTCGGCTCGGTGGACGGCGATTCCCCGGCTGCGATGCGTTACACCGAGGCGCGCCTTACCCACATGGCCGAGGAAATGCTGGCCGATATCGACAAGAACACGATCGACTTTGGCCCCAACTTTGACGATTCGCTCAAAGAACCGCTGGTGCTCCCCAGCCGCCTGCCCAATCTGTTGCTCAACGGCTCGTCGGGCATTGCCGTCGGCATGGCCACCAACATCCCGCCGCACAACCTGCGTGAACTGGCCGCCGCCATCGATTACCTGATCGAAAACTACGACAACATCGAAGACATCCAGGTCGAAAAACTGATGGAGTTTGTCACCGGGCCGGACTTCCCCACCGGCGGCATCATCGTCGGCACCGAAGGCATTGTCCACGCCTACAGCACTGGCCGGGGCCGGCTGGTGGTGCGCGGACAGGCGCATATCGAAGAGACCAAAAGCGGCCGTCACCAGATCATCATTACCGAAATTCCCTACCAGGTCAACAAATCCACCTTGATCTCGCGCATCGCCGAACTCGTGCGCGAGGACAAGCTGGATATGATCTCGGACCTGCGCGATGAATCGGACCAGCGCGGCATGAGCATCTTCATCGAACTCAAACGCAACGCGCAGCCCAAAAAGGTGCTCAACCAGCTCTACAAATACACTGCGCTGCAATCCACCTTTGGTGTGCAGTTGCTGGCGCTGGTCACCGACCCCGAAACCGGACGCAGTGAGCCGCGCACCCTGACCCTCAAGCGCTGTCTGCAAATCTTCATCGAGCACCGCCAAACCGTCATTACGCGCCGCACCCAGTTCGACCTGGATAAGGCCCGCGCCCGCGCCCACATCCTCGACGGGTTGCTGATTGCCCTGAACAACCTGGACGCCGTTATCCAGACCATCCGCGAGTCAAAAGACGCCGATGCCGCCCAAGAACGGCTGATGACGCGCTTTGCGTTGAGCGAACTCCAGGCCCATGCCATTCTTGAGATGCAGTTGCGTCGCCTGGCCGCGTTGGAGCGTTGGAAGATCGAAGAAGAAGCCAAACAGGTCAAAGAACAAGTTGCCGCGCTCGAAGACCTGCTGGCGCACCCCAAAAAGATCCTGGGCCTGATCCAGACTGACATGAAGGAACTGGCCGAAAAATACGGTGACGAACGCCGCACACACATTGCCATGGACGCAAAGGAAGAACTGCGCGAAGAAGACCTCGTGCAAGACGAAGCCGTGTTGATTACCCTGACCCAGCGCGGATACATCAAGCGCGTCACCTCGGCGGCTTACAAGTCGCAAGGCGTGGGCGGACGCGGCGTTACCGGGCACGCCACCAAAGAGGAAGACGAAGTCCTGTTCATGTTCCCGGCGCGCACGCTCCAGACTGTGCTCTTTTTCTCCGACAAGGGCAAAGTCTACTCTGAAAAGGTCTACCAGATCCCCGACGCCGACCGCACCGGGAAGGGCGTCTCGATCTACAATGTGCTCTCGCTGGATGCCAACGAACGCATCACTGCCACCCTGGCCGTAGCCGATTTCAATACGCCGGATTATTCCTTTTCGCTTGTCACCACGCAGGGCAAGGTCAAGCGCGTGGCGTTGGACGAATTTGCCGCGGTGCGCCCTTCGGGCCTGATTGCCATGGGCCTCGAAAACGGCGACGAACTCGGCTGGGCGCACCTGACAAGCGCCAAAGATGAAATCCTGTTTATCACTGAGCAGGGACAGGCGCTGCGCTTTGCCATCAACGATGTGCGCTGTATGGGCCGCGCCGCCAGCGGCGTGCAGGGCATTCGCCTGCGCAAGGGCGACCAGGTGGCCGGCATGGAAGTCGTCGAGCAGGGCGGCGCGCTGCTGATCATTACCGAGAACGGCTATGGCAAGCAAACGCCTCTCGCGCAGTATCCGAAGAAAGGCCGCGCCACCGGCGGCGTCGTCACCATTGACCAGAAAGCGCTCGACATCACCGGGAAAATTGCCACAGCGCACGTCGTTCAATCGTCCGACGATGTGACCATTATGTCAACCAACGGCATTGTGCTGCGTCTGAAAGTCAAGGAAATCAAGCAGGCCGGGCGCGCCACGCGCGGCGTCCACATGATCAAGCTGCAACCCGGCGATAGCGTTGCGGCGGTGGCGCGCATCGCCGCCGCAGACTTAAAAAAAGCAGGCGCGAATAGCGCCGGCGAGGAAGAAGCGCCCAAGGAGCAACCGGCGCTGCTGTAGAATGCCCCCGGTCAAAAATGCACAGCACGATGTTGTGTTTTTCCGCTGTAAAAAAACGCGATTTTTCACCGCAAGGGGCATAGAATCAAAAAGCCCGGCGCATATGCCGGGCTTTTGCGTATTTTTAGCCGATATTAGAACAGCGCAATCGAACCGGTGACAATCAACAGCGCCAGGCTCACAACCGACACCATGACCATGATCGCCAGGGAAACGACAAAACGCTGGAAAGCGGTCATGCCCAAAAACTTGCGACCGAACTTGAACTTGAGATTGAAACCGTCCAGGCCGCCCTTCTTCTTGGCAGGCCCGTCCAGCATGGGGTCAGTCTCTTCCTGTTCCTGGAAAAGCGGGGATAAATCACCATCATTGCGAAGATCTTCAAACATAGCACACCTCAAAGTGAAGGATGAAATTCGAAGGATGAAGTATGAAGGAAAACCGGCTCAATTCCATCCTTCCGCCTTCATCTTTCATCGTTTTTAAGTATATCACAACGGGCGCAGGTGGACTTCACCGAAATGCACCCCCCTTGTTTCCCCCCCGCCCAGACTCAGCCGCAGGCTGCCATCCGTTTCGAGGCCTGCCACCTGCCCGATGAGGGGTTCGGCTTCGCCCGTCCAGACCTGCACCGTTTCGCCGCGGAACGCCAGCGCCTGGTCCCAGGCGTGCAGGAACGTGTCAGCCGCCAATTTTGGCCGCCATGCAATCAGTTCCGCCAGCAGGGTGTGGAGCAGGTCAAAGCGTTCGATGGGCAGCGGCGCTTCGGACAGGATGCAGGCAGCGGGGAAGTTAAGCGCTTCGGGCGGCGGCACAGACTCCGGGGCAACGTTGACGCCCATCCCCAGCACCACGCTTTCCACTTCCGTCCCCAGCCAGGCCGTTTCCACCAGGATTCCGGCAACTTTGCGGCGCTTGATTAAGACGTCGTTGGGCCATTTGACCTGGGCCGTAACGCCGTATTTTTTTAGGGTTGCCACCAGCGCCAGCGCTCCCAGCCCCGAAAACAGGCCGATGTTTTCACGTTCGGCGCTCCTGGGGCGCAGGATCAGGCTGAAAGCCAGCGCCGCGCCGGGCGGCGTGAACCACTGGCGGCCCATGCGCCCGCGCCCGCCGGTCTGCTCTTCGGCGTAGACCAGGGAGAGATCCGGGGCGCGCTCGGCGGCCCAGGCCAGGGCTGCGTCGTTGCTGGAGCCGACCTGTTCGAAGTAACGCAGGCCACTGAGCGGCAGGTCGGAAAGGAGAGTGCGGAAGGCGGTTTCGTCCATTGTTTAATATTTTATCATCGAGCGATTTGTCGGGCCAACAATTCTCATTATGTCAGCGTTGGTAGTAGCGACTTCAGTCGCTTTCTGACCGAAAAAGCAACTGAAGTCGCCACTACAAAATCTATAATGAGAATTGCTGTTGTCGGGCCGCCCGTAAGTCGGAATTCATTCCGAGCCCACGGG
>JBARBA010000114.1:0-5683 GCA_049792555.1 Anaerolineales bacterium | reverse complement strand
AACCCGGAATTTTGGGCAAAGACTATTTATTGGGACGCCAATTCCTACTGGTGGCTTCCGGCGGAAGAGAGAGAACGACTAAAATTGCCACCTGTAAAGCCGAGGCCATTTACTCAATAGAACTAATCAAAATCGAGAAAAATATTCGGGACATCATCAAAATAAATGCGGCAAACGAAATGCCTGCCTAACTTCGCATCCACCTGACCGCCTCCGGCATGGCCCGCGGCGGCCATTTGGCAGAAAAATGTTTTTACGCAATCTTGTTTTGCTATAATCGGTGGCAGATGCACCTTTCCGTTACGCACCACAACCAGGAGGTTCCTCATCCATGCGACACAATCGTGAAGAAGTTATCCAACGCGTTACCCGGGAGTTCGAACAACTGGACCATCTCGTGGCGGACCTGACCGGCGAAGAGTGGCAGCGCTTGCTGTTGCGCCCCGAATCAAAAGATCCCTGGACGGTCAAGGATGGTCTGGCGCACATCACCCACTGGAAAGCCAACATGGCGCGTGTGATCAGGAAACAGCCTAAACCGGCCGAGGAACGCGGGCTGAATGTAAACGATGGCAACCATCTCGTTTATGTACGCTGGCATGATCGCTCCCCACAGGACGTGCTGGCCTGGCACAGGCAGGTTCAGCAAGATGTGCTGGCAGCATTACGGGAAGCGCCGGAAGAATGGTACAGCAGTCGCGAGCACGCGTCCGATTGGCCAGGAGACTTGGACGGGCACTCGGCCTTTCATCGCGTGAAGGATATCGAACGGGCATTGGAGCGAAAAGAAAAGTAAGCGCCGATCAACATCGGCTTCATCTGACCGCCTTCCCTGCGCTGCGCTCCGGGATCCTCTGCGACCGGCGCGGTCCACGGCTGCCATTGTAGAAAAAGTGATTTTATTCAATCCTGCCTCGTTCAAATCGGCGGCAGGTGCGCCACATAATTAGTCGTTTTGTCATTTGAAAGAAATTATGGAAGTTCATCATCGTTTATTTCAAATCAACAATGACAGAAACTTTGATTTATTTAAAGACGAATTGGAGAAAGCAGGGGCGACATATAAAATAAAAAAACTTGGGAAAATTGGAACCAGGGAATATCTTTTTATTGAGTGTATCGTAAGCGAAAATGACGAACTTTTTCGCTTAAGCCAAAGACTGATCCCAAAATATAAAGTTTCTGAACAAATTAGCGTCCATTTTGACCAACAAGATTTTGAAACAGCTGAATGGTTTTATATCATGGCTGGCGAATATCAATATCCAATGGGAGAAAATGCCGATTCAGATTATACAGAAGTAACTTATGATTTAAGCAATTATTGTGATAAATGTGGCATGGGAAAGACACAAAACAATCCTTTCCGTTTAAAAAGAGATTTCAAACAACGACCAAATCAATTTTTAGGGCTACATTACGTATTTGGAACAATATTTGTTAGACCACCAGCCAAAGAAATCCTTACTAAAGAAGGTTTCATAGGTATTGACTATGTACATCCTTTGTTCGTTGGGAGCAAAGAACCTATAGAGACGGTTTATCAGATGAAGATAGACATAACTTTACCGCCCGGGCTTGTACAAGCTTGGCATAATGGCGGAAAAGGATATGCCATATGCCCATTTTGTCAAAGTAAAAAATCCTTATACCCTCAAAGAGACGCGATCAGGTTTAATAAAAGTATTTTTTCCAATTCGCCCGATATAGTCCAAAGCCATGAACATTTTGGTTCAGGATCATCGGCAAACAGGTTAACGCTTGTTTCCAAACGCTTTTATAATATCGTTCAAAAATATAAATTAAAAGGGCTTACTTTTACCCCAGTAGTTCTTGAGTAATTAAACCTTGCCTACCAGCGTATGCACCGGACGGCGAGGATTCGTTGCCATTTTCAGGAGTTTTTCTCGCTTCGGGCTTTTCCTGCCCCCAAACAGAATCCACGCCCGCCCAAGCGCCGGTAACGCAAACCGTTAGAGCGCAATAGCGTCAAAGGACTAGCAAACAGTATGAGTAATCCCGATACCGACATAGTCTTCACTGGCTCAATTCCAAAGATTTATGAAACGTATCTGGTCCCGCTGATTTTCGAGCCTTATGCTGTGGACCTGGCGGATCGGCTAGCTTCAATATCTCTCACTCGCGTACTCGAGATTTCAGCCGGTACCGGCATCGTGACTCGTAAGTTGGCGTCTGTGCTACCCGCAAGCGTTTCCATCGTGGCCACGGATCTGAATCAGTCGATGCTAGACCAGGCTTCCGCGCTCGGGACAAAGCGCCAGGTGCAGTGGCGTCAGGCAGATGCCATGCGGCTGCCCTTTCGAGACGGAACATTTGACGCGGTTGTATGCCAATTCGGAGTCATGTTCTTCCCCGAAAAGTCGAGAGCGTTTTCGGAGGCACGTCGCGTGCTCAGCTCGGGAGGCGTTTTTATTTTCAACGTGTGGGACCGGATTAAAGAAAACGAATTCGCTGACACCGTGACCACAGCGCTCGAATCTCTATACCCCAGGGACTCACCTCGTTTCCTCGCTCGCACACCCCATGGCTATTACGACCTTCCAACCATTGAGCGAGACCTTGCAAACGGCGGGTTTACAGCGTTACCCCAAATCACTACGATTGCGGCGCGCAGTCGAGCGAAATCTTCTCGAGTCCCGGCAATCGCGTATTGTCTGGGAACACCGCTACGGAACGAGATCGAGGCGCGTGATGCGTCACAGCTCGGCGAAGCAACCGACTTGGCTGCGGAAGCTATCGCCAAACGGTTCGGGCGGGAGGCTGTAGACGGCAAGATACAGGCGCACATTGTCACCATTGAAAACTGACGGTCGAGAATTCTGTGTCTCGCGCTCACCGGCTTCAGTCGGATCCCTAAAGAACGGGGACAGAAAGCCGCCCCGCCGCTGCCAACCTGCCCAAAGTGTCCGGAATTGGTAAAGTACCGGAATTGGTAAAGTACCCGAATGGGTGAGAAGTTCCATATCCTGCGCTAAGCCAGGACAACTGATGGATTTTGGTTAACCCGTACACCAATCTGCTCACTGTGAGAGAAGAGAGTCTGAAATGAGTTGGAAATTGCTGGAAGAACAAAACCCCGAGCTGGCGAAATTCGGCCTGGAACGATTGAACGGCAAGGTGGCCTATCTGGCAACCATCCGCAAAGATGGTTCGCCGCGCGTTCATCCGATGACGCCGATCATTGGCGAGGGTCATTTCTTTGTGTTTATGGAGCCGACCTCGCCGAAAGGGCACGACCTGCAGCGGGATGGGCGCTATGCCATCCATTGCTCGGTCGGTGACACCAGCGGGGAAAGTGGTGAGTTCAATATTGCCGGCCAGGCGCGCCTGATCGACGATCCGGAAGTGCGCGCCCTGGCAGTGCGGCTGTCGAGCTACCGGCCGGCCGATCGCTACATCCTGTTCGAATTCGATGTTGCCAGCGCGGCCTCGACGATCTACCCCGAAGGAAAACCGGTACGCCAGAATTGGAAGTGGAACGGTTATTTGGGTCAGTGACCGGGCAAGGATTTTCATCTTCGTCGTGTACTTCGTGTCCGCCTGCTCCCGCGGTGCTCTTGGGCCGGGTCGTGGTGAGTTCTTTTCGTTCTCCATAGAATTGTAATGTGGTTGAGGTAATACTATATAGAAGATTAAAGGAAAAGTTTATGACAGTTACCGATACTCCCTCGAATCCCGCCCGGTCCGCCTCCCGGCTTTCAGCAATGCCCCTCGCCAGACGCATAAAATGCCTGCTTACCCAACCCCGTCTCATTATTAATGCGCTATTATTGATTGCTTTCTCCGCCGCCTGGATCCGCGAGCTGCTGTTTTGGTTCCACACGGATGCCTTCGGCGCCAGCCTGAATTATTGGGCCTATACCGACTGGCTGATCGATTATTCCCAGGGCTTCATCCGGCGCGGCCTGTCGGGCGAGATCTGGCGGCTGGTTCCGGCCGCGCTCTCCCGCCTCGAAATCGTCACGCTGCTTTCGTGGTTCCTGATCCTGGCCGCCGCCTTCGGCACCCTCCGGCTGCTGGCGCGTTCCTGGAAAACGATCCATCCGTTGACCTTATTCGGGCTGCTGTTCCTGCCTTGCCTGTTCTTTTTTTACATCCATGACCACGACACCCTCGCCCGCAAGGAAATCCTCGGCTATCTCACGCTGCTGCTGCACCTGCTCATCATCGAAAAGGTGTTTCCGCTCGGAAGCGGCTCCGCGCTTCCAGAGGGGAGCCTGCGGCGCTACCTGCTCTGGCTGCTGCCCGTTACCGTGCTGCTGCTCCCGGCCATTATCCTGGTGCACGAAGGCAATCTCCTGTTGTTCGTCCCGCTGCATGTCATGATCACGCTGGCGGTCCTGCAGATGCAAGGGACGCGCACGTTCTGGCGTGCGGCCTTGTGGACAGGGCTGCTCTACCTGCCCGCCGTCCTTGCGTTTGGCGCCGTCTATCTGGCAGGCACACCTGGCTATCCAACTTTGCTTAACCTCTGCAATAAATGGCTGGCTGCTGGCGCGCTGCAGGACGGCAGTTGTGTTTTGCTTCCCAACCAACTGAGCGGTTCGACCCTGCCCGGCTCCTTCAATCCGATGGGCTGGTCGTTGGCGCAAGCCGCCTTCTATACCATGGAAATCATTTCCATGCACTGGGCCACCTGGCTGCTGATCCTGCCGGTGTTGGGAGTCTGCCTGTGGTATCTCGTCCGGCAGGCGCTCTATGCCATGCTGCGTGCCCGCGCCGCGCAGTCCTTCTCCGCACAATCGGCGCGGCGCTATGCGGGCGTTTTCTTTCGCAAGTATTTCCTGGTCCCGCTGCTCTTTTCCCTGCCGGTCTATTTCACAGCCTACGATTACGGCCGCTGGTTCACGGTCACATGCATTAATTTCGTCATGCTGGCGGTGTCGCTGAATCTGCCCGGCTGGGAGTTCGCGCTGCGGAAGAAGCAGACCGGCGAAGAGGCCACGGCGACCGATTCGCCAAAGCATCTGGATCATCCCCTGGTCTTTTATGGCGTTTCGATCCTCATCTGCATCCTGGCGCTGGTGCTGTGGCTGCCGCACTACTGCATTTTCAGTTGCACCATTGTCAGAAGCCCGCTCGTGTTCTTTTCCCACAACTATATCGTCCACTAGGAGTATTCTGGTGCAATGGCGCCGAGGTCAGGCGGCCATTGGGCAGAAAAAGGGATTTTATGCAGTCTTGTCCTGTACGAATCGGCGGCAAGGCTGCACCATCGTCAGGCGCAACCTATGAAGATCGCAACCTTTCAAAAAAATGTTTCAAAAGCAAGCATCGAATCTGTGGTTAATTCGATCAGTGAAGATTTAAACTACTGCGATAGCCAGGGTGTGGATATCGCATGTTTTCCCGAGTGCCATTTAACCGGCTACCATTTGGAAAAAGAAGCGATCGAACAAAACGCTCTTTCCCTCGACAGCCCCCGGCTCCGTTCATATTTACAGGCCTGGTCACCTTTCAAAGTCACTTTTATTCTTGGATTGCTCGAAAAGAACGATCAGGGTTATTTCAATGCCGCTGTGGTTATTTCTCAAGGGATGATTCTAGGTTGTTACCGAAAAACTCACCCAAATGAAGAACACTTGTTGGCCGGTAAAGATTATCCCGTCTTTTCAAAGGACAGCCTCTTTGGCATAAACATATGCAATGATGCGAATTATCC
>JBARBA010000113.1:0-9681 GCA_049792555.1 Anaerolineales bacterium | reverse complement strand
CACCTGCGATCACCCTCACCCCCACCCGCACTTTCACAGCCGCGATCACCAACACTCCCACTCGCACCCCGACTACCGGGCCAACCAGCACCCCAACGATTACCCCCACCGGTGTAATCGGCGTATGCAGCCCGGTGACATCCACCATCACCGCCCCGTTCACTTATGACGGCGCAGGCGCCTTCTGCTGGCAATCCAGCAACCTGGGAACATACATCAACTCCTGGAACGTGACCAGCTTGACGGTCAATGGAGTCAGTTTCACCAACGTATACACCGCTGCAGGCTCTTTACCGGCCCAGATCGGCGGTTATTGGTACGTTAGCTACAACAGCGCCGTCTCGTACGGTCACTTCGAAACCAAGTAATTTGCCACCAAATGTTGCAGGGGCGGATTTCGTAGGGGCGGGTCTGTATGCACCGTGCATAGGCGCGCGTGAGACCTGCCCCTACAGGTTATAATTGCGCGTGGGTTGGGTTGACCGGCAAAGACTCAACCCACGTACTTTTAGTCCCGGTCATCATCCTTATCTGTTTGCCGAGCGGCAAATTGTTTCCGTCTTGACGGCTCCAGCCGTCAAGGAATAAGCCGCATCCCTTGCCAGGGGATGACACTTCCCACAGCGGGTACGCAACACCAAACTGTGGGCCATTTTTTCAACATTACCAATCAACCTATGCCAAAAACCTTCCGCAACCCCATCCTGTCCGGCTGTTACCCCGACCCATCCATTTGCCGCGTCGGCGACGACTATTATCTGGTCAACTCCACATTTGAATATTTTCCCGGCCTGCCCATTTTCCACAGCCGCGACCTGGTAAATTGGCGTCAGATCGGGCACGTGCTCGACCGGCCCTCGCAGCTACCCCTTGAGGGTGTGCATCATTCCTGCGGGCTGTATGCGCCCACCATCCGCTATTCGCAAGGCGTGTTTTACGTGATTAATACCCTTGTGGCCGGAAAAACGAAATCGGGCAACTTTATCGTTACCGCCGCTAACCCCGCCGAGCCGTGGTCGGAACCATACTGGCTGGAAGACGCTGACGGCATCGACCCATCGCTCTTCTTCGACGACGACGGGCGCGCCTGGTACGTGGGCAACCGCGCGGCCGAGCCCAGTCAATACGAGGGCCACACCGAAATCTGGCTGCGGGAATTGGATCTCAAGCACATGCGCCTCACCGGAGAAATTTACCCGCTGTGGGACGGCGCGCTCAAGCGGGCGATATGGGCCGAATCTCCCCATGTATACAAAACGAATGGGCGCTATTATTTGATGATTGCCGAGGGTGGCACGGCGCACGACCACGCCGTCACGATTGCGCGCAGCGACGCAGTAACCGGGCCTTACCAGTCGAACCCCCGCAACCCGATTTTGACCCACCGCCACCTGGGGCTGGATTACCCCATTGTGGGCACCGGCCACGCCGACCTGGTTGAGACGCCCTCCGGCGAGTGGTGGATGGTGTGTTTAGCCATGCGGCCCTGCGGCGGCTATTACTACAACCTGGGCCGCGAAACCTTCCTTGCGCCCGTGCGCTGGGAAGACGGCTGGCCGGTGGTCAGTCCCGGAACCGGTCGGGTGGAGTTTCGCTACCCGCTGCCGGACCTGCCCGAACATCCCTGGCCGCCCTTCGCGGCCCGTGACGATTTCGACGCCCCGACGCTGGCCCTGCAATGGACCTTCCTGCGCGTCCCTGACGCCGCCGCCTGGAGCCTGGGCGAACGCCCCGGCTTTTTGCGCCTGCGTCTGCGCCCGGAACAACTGTCGGAACAGAGCAACCCCAGTTTTGTGGGCAGGAGGCAGCAGCACATCCACTTTACGGCCCAGGCGGCGCTGGAGTTCACTCCGCAAAGCGCGGACGAATGCGCCGGGCTGGCGCTCATCCAAAACAACGATTTCCACTTCCTGTTTGTTGTGACGACGACCGGCGTCCACCTGGTCAAGCGCGCCCAGGGACAAGAAGAAACCCTGGCCGAACAGCCGCTCAAGGCCGGGCAGGTGTTTCTAAAAGTGGAAGCGCATGAACAGGACTACAGTTTTTACACAGCCACCGCGCCAGATGAATGGCGTCCGCTGGCCGAAAATGTGGACGGGCGCATCTTGAGCACGCCGGTTGCAGGCGGCTTCGTGGGCGCGTGGATCGCCATGTATGCCAGCAGCAACAGACAGTTGAGTACCAACCATGCCGATTTCGACTGGTTTGAATATGTCGGGCTGGATGAAGCCTGATCTGTTTTGATATTCTGAATATAATGACTTCGCGGCTGTTTTTTTATGCGAGGAGAACCCATGCAGCAACTTAGACTATCCGTTTTCAACTATGGAGACCAGGCCAACCGCCAGGCGAAGCAGATGCGCGCACTGCTCGACGCCTTTGAGTATGAGCAGCATATCCACGTCGATCTGGAAGTCCTGGATTGGAGCGTCGGCCTGGCCCGGTTGGTGGAGATAGCAATCTACGGGCGCGGCCCCGATATATCGCAGGCAGGCAGCACCTGGGTAATGGATTTGGTCGGCATGAATGCCCTGCAAAGCCTTTCCCCGCTCGAAATGAAACCCATCGGCAGCGAAAGAGACTTCGTTTCGGCGAGCTGGAACGTCTGCGCCACCCCAAGCTCAACCGGGCCTGTCGTTTGGGCAGTCCCCTGGACAGCCGACGTGCGCATGGTCTTTTATCGCCGCGATTTGCTCGAACAAGCGGGCATCGACCCAACCCACGCCTTCGAACACGTGGACGCAGTAGACCAGACGCTGGCAGCATTAAAAGCGCGCGGCCACGGACTTCCGGTTTCGCTATCCACGGTGCGCTCGCATAACAGCATCTATCACATGGCCAGTTGGGTTTGGGATTCAGGCGGGGATTTCATGACGCCCAACGGCGCGCGCGTGACTTTCAATGACCCGAAAACGTTGCGCGGCATGGGGCGCTACTTCGGGCTGGGACGATACATCGCTACAACCCCCCACAGGAAAATTCTTGACCAGGAAGTTGACCGGCTTTTCGTATCGGGACAGTCGGGAACAGTTTTCAGCGGGCCGTGGATGCTGGCAGAACTTGGCGCAAACCCCGCCGTAAACGCCAACACAGGCATAGCGTCGATGCCCGGCGCGTCATTTGTGGGCGGTTCGCACATGGTGATCTGGAAGCACAGCCAGAAGAAAGAGGAGGCCCTCGCGCTGCTGGATTTCCTTGTCAAGCGCTCCATGCAGCATGAAATATTTCCCCTGTTCAATTTTCCGGCTTACCTGCCCGACTGGAGCACAACGCAATTCCTGGAAGAACCCTATTTCAGCGCGTTCCGCCAGGCATTGCAAAAAGGGCGATCGTTTCCCACCAGCAAGCTGTGGGTGCTGATCGAAAAAAACCTGGCGGACATCGTCCCGTCCGTTTGGGAAAAAGTATTGAATGCAGAAAACCCCGATATCGACAAGATTTTGGCCGAGACCATCGTCCCGCTTGCCAAACAGCTTAATATGTCGCTCGCAGGCTAGGCGGCCTGGCGTTGCCGTCCACCCGTGTTCAACTCGCCAACGTGAGCGTGGAAACGTTCACACGCACATGATAATATTGTTATGTACCCGTAAACGGTACCCAAAACCTGAGTTCAGCCAAGTTGGTGAGTGGACTATGTCCATCCACCAACTGGATCATTTTTCGCCCACTTGGGCATTCGCAAGGACAAAACCGAATGGAATTTCTTTTCGTTTCCGCCTCGGATAGCGCAAAGCCCCGCCTGCGCGCAGAAATAGAGCAATTTGGCAGGGATAGAAACCTGCCGACCAGTTTGGCGCAATTCGGTTGGCCGAATATGTGGCATGAACTGGTCAACATGGGCGTTTACCACCGTGGGGCCGATATTGCCGAAACCGGCTCCACCTGGTTGGAAAGCCTGGTGGCGATGGGGTGCCTGCATTCTTTTTCGGCAGATGAAATCAACAGCATTGGCGGCAGGGAAGTTTTCTTCCCGGCTGTCTGGCAAAACATCAGCACCGTCAAGCAAGATAAGGTTTGGGGCATCCCGTTTCGCGCAGATGCGCGGGTGATTTTTTACTGGAAAGATATTTTTGAAAACGCCTCGATCAACGCACCTGAGGCATTTTCAACGCCTGAGAACATGACCGCCGCATTCGAAAAATTGCAGGCAACCGGCGTTTCTCCCTGGGTGGTTCCAACCAGCGCCGCAACCAATACCGTTATCAACGTTGCCAGTTGGATCTGGGGCGCAGGAGGCGATTTTCTTTCCCCGGACGGCAAGCGCACCGATTTCGGTTCGAGCGCAACCCGGCGCGGCTTCCAGGCATATTTTGACCTGTTTCGTTTTATGCCAAAACACGCTTTCCCGATTACGGATAACGACGTGACGGACCTTTTCTTCACGCGCCAGGCCGCTGCGACCATTTCGGGCCCCTGGTTGTTCAACAACCCCTACCTGCAAAACGGCGGCGAAAAACTGCGTCCGCTTTTGGGCGTTGCGCTTTTGCCCGGCCCGTCCTTTGTGGGCGGCACAACCCTGGTGCTTTGCGAACATTGTAAAGATTCCGCCAACGCCATTGAGCTTATCCGGCGATTGATCGGCCCCGAATTCCAGGCGGAATACTGTAAACTCGCCGGCTCGCTGCCGGTGCGCCAGGACCTTTGGACGGATGGATTCATTAATAGCCGCGAACACATGCCAATTTTCAACCAGTCCATCCGCACCGGACGCGGCCTGCCGCCCGTCGCGCAGTGGGGCATCATTGAAGATCGCCTGACCAAGACGATGAGTCATATCTGGGAAAATTTATATTTAATGGATGTTGCTCAAAATTCAAAAGAAATTACAAGCCAGATGCTCGCCAAACATCTTGTGTCCCTTTCGGCGTATCTGGATACGTCTCTAAAGTAGAATATCCGCTTGTCCCATCACCCCATTTTTCAAAAGGAGCTTTTCCATGTCTGACTATACCCCCCAATCCTCCAACAAATTCACCTTCGGCCTGTGGACCGTCGGCAGCATTGGCCGCGACCCGTTCGGCGGCCCTGTGCGCGAGGCGAAATCGCCCGCAGAGTTGGTGCGCCTGCTGGGCGAAGTGGGCGCTTATGGCGTCAACTTCCACGATAACGACTTGATCCCGGTGGACGCCACGCCCGCCGAAGCGGAACAGATCAAAAAGGAATTCCGCAAGGCGCTGGCCGATACCGGTCTGAAAGTGCCCATGGCCACCACCAACCTGTTCAGCGAAGCCATTTTCAAGGACGGGGCCTTCACCAGCAACATCCCGCAGGTGCGCGCCTATGCCTTGCAGAAAACGATGAACGCCATCGACTTGGGCGTGGAATTCGGGGCGCTGGTCTACGTCTTCTGGGGCGGGCGCGAAGGCACCGAAACGGATTCAAGCAAAAACCCGCTGGACGCCATCAAGCGCTCACGCGAAGCCATGAACTTCCTGTGCGAGTACGTGCTCGATAAAAAGTACAATCTCAAGTTCGCGCTGGAAGCCAAGCCCAACGAGCCGCGCGGCGACATCTACAACGCCACCACCGGCCACATGCTGGCCTTTATCAACAGCCTCGACCACCCCGAAATGGTGGGCGTCAACCCCGAAGTGGCGCACGAGCACATGTCGGGGCTGAACTTTATGCACGGCGTGGCCCAGGCCTGGGACGCGGGCAAACTCTTCCACATCGACCTGAACGACCAGTATCCGGGCCGCTATGACCAGGATTTGCGCTTCGGCTCACGCGACATCAAAGCCGCGTTCTACCTGGTCAAGTTCCTCGAAGATGTCAAATACGACGGCTCGCGCCATTTCGACGCGCACGCCTACCGCAGCGAAGATTACGAGGGCGTCAAGGACTTTGCGCGCGGTTGTATGCGCACCTACATGATGCTCAAGGAAAAGGCCGCGCAGTTCAACGCCGATAAGGAAATCCAGGCGATTTTGGCCGAGGTCAACGCCGACGACGGCTCCACCGCGCAGTTCGTGGGCAAGTACAGCGCCGCCAAAGCCGATGCGCTGAAAGCCTCGACCTTCGACCGCAACGCCCTGGCCACGCGCGGCCTGAAATACGAGCGCCTCGACCAACTGACCATCGATCTGCTGCTCGGCACGCGCTAAACAAACCGAAGAACAATCCGCAGATTGCGCAGATTGACGCAGATTTTTTATAGATTTTTGGTTTATCTGCGCTAATCTGCGAAATCTGCGGATAACACTCGCCCTGTGGGAACCATTTCATGACAACCTTAGTATCTACTCAATCGATCACAAACCGCGTCTCGGCGCTGCTGGAGCAGATGACGCTGGACGAAAAACTGGCGCAAGTGCGCTCCTATTGGATGTACGACCTGCAAACCCGGGGCGAACTTGATTTCCAAAAGGTGGCCGTCTCTTTCAAGGACGGCATCGGGCAGATCACCCGCGTGGCGGGCGCGTCGATGCTCGATCCGCTGGCAGCGGCGCGCGTCGCCAACAGCCTGCAACACTTCCTCGTCGAACAGACGCGCCTGGGCATCCCGGCCATCGTGCATGAAGAATGCTGCTCCGGCGCGATGGTGTTGGGCGGCACGACCTTCCCGCAGATGATCGGGCTGGCGGGCAGCTTCCAGCCGGAGTTGGCCGCAGAAATGACGGACGTCATCCGCAGGCAGTTGCGCGCCATCGGCGCGCAGCAGGGCCTGGCCCCGGTGTTGGACGTTTCGCGCGACCCGCGCTGGGGGCGCGTGGAGGAAACGTTCGGCGAAGACCCCACGCTGGTCAGCCACTTCGGTGTGGCCTATATCCGCGGCTTGCAAACGGACAACCTGGCCGAAGGCGTGATGGCCACCGGCAAGCATTTCGTGGGGCACAGCCTTTCGCATGGCGGGCTAAACTGTGGGCCGGTGGGGATTGGGCCGCGCGAGCTGTGGAACACCTTCCTGGCCCCCTTCCAGGCCGCCATCCGCGACGGCAAACTGGCCACGATCATGAACGCCTACCCCGAAGTGGACGGCGAACTGGTGGCGGCTTCGCGTCGCATTTTGACCGACCTGCTGCGCGGCGAGCTGGGTTTCGACGGGCTGGTGGTCTCCGATTACCTGGCCATCTCCATGATCCACGACTACCACTTCGTCGCCGCCGATAAAAGCGTCGCAGCGCGCCTGGCTCTCAGGGCCGGGATCGACGTGGAGCTGCCGACCGTCGATTGTTACGGCGACCCGCTCAAATTGGCGTTGGAGTCCGGCGCGATCGGCCTCGAGTTTTTAGATACAGCCGTCCGCCGTCATCTCCAAAAGAAGTTCGAAACCGGGCTGTTCGAGCAACCCTACGTGGACGAAGGCCGCGTGCTGGAGGTCTTCGAGACGCCCGCGCAGCGCGACCTGGCGCGCGAGCTGGCGCGCAAGAGCCTGACGCTGCTCAAAAACGATGGCCTGCTGCCGCTGCCCAAGTCCATCGGGACGCTGGCCGTGATCGGGCCGAACGCCGACGACGGGCGCAACCTGCTGGGCGATTATTCTTACTCGGCCATGCAGGAAGTCATGTGCTATGACTCGCCCAAAAACTCGGCCTTTGTGAACCCAGACCTGGCGGCGTCCGCCCGGCACGCTATCCAGGCGCCGACCGTGCTGGACGGCATCCGCAGTCTCGTTTCGGCGTGGACGAAAATATTGTACGCGCGCGGCTGCGACAACCTGGACACCGCCGCTGACGGTTTTGCCGGAGCTATGGCTGCTACAAGCCAAGCCGACGCCGTGATCCTGGTTCTGGGAGATCGCGCCGGGCTGACGCCTTCGTGCTCCACCGGCGAAACGCGCGACAGCGCCGACCTGCGCCTGCCCGGCGCACAGGAAGAACTGGCGCGCGCCGTGCTGGCCCTGGGCAAGCCTGTGGCCGCCGTGCTGGTCAACGGACGCCCGTTTGCCATCCCCTGGCTGGACGAGCAGGCGGACGCCATCCTGGAAGCCTGGCTGCCGGGCGAGGAAGGCGGCGCGGCGATTGCCGAGGCGCTCTTTGGCGATTGTAACCCCGGCGGCAAGCTGCCGCTCTCGGTGCCGCGCCATGTGGGACAGTTGCCGGTCTTTTACAACCATAAACCCTCAGGGCGGCGCTCGAACTGGTACGGCGATTACGTCAACGAAAAGGTCACGCCGCTCTATCCCTTTGGGCACGGCCTGAGCTACACCACGTTCGAATACAGCGACCTGGCCATCGCGCGCGCCCAGGCGACGGCCGGTGAGACGCTGGATGTGTCCCTGACCGTGACCAACAGCGGCCCTGTGGCGGGCGACGAAGTCGTGCAGCTTTACATCCGCGACGAGTACGCCAGCAGCCCGCGCCCGGTGCGCGAACTGAAAGGCTACCTGCGCCTGACGTTTCAACCCGGCCAATCGCGCAAGCTGACCTTTCACCTGCCCGTCGATCAACTGGCCTTTTACGATGATGCCGCCCAGCTTGTGCTCGAACCCGGCGGGATCGAGATCATGCTCGGCAGTTCGTCCGAAGACATCCGCCTGCGCGGTGGTTTCGAGATCGTCGGCCCGGCCAAAATGAAGGTAGCCCGGCGCGTGTTCGCCTGCCCGGTGGATGTGGTTTAGTTCCGGCGCTTTGCCGGGAATGAACAGCGCCGCCAGTCCCCTGCGTGGGGGCTGGCGGCGCTATGTTTGATAAGCCATCTTGCAAAAAGAATGTGCTTGTCGAGATTCAACCTATCATGGATAAAGAGCGCCAATACCGTTTTTGTCATCGGCTGTCAAGTTCAGCTTACAAGTGAAATCCGGCCACATTATCGCTTCTGTGTGGTTGGGATCATGATTCAATGATACTGTATGGCCCAGTTCGTGTGTGATAATCACCCTGAAATCGGCCTGTTTTTTTGACTGGTTAAGTGTGCAAGCTGTATTCCAACTCCAGGACTTGTTCACATAAATAGTCGTAGATGACAGATATCCATTCGTGTTGAATGAAACCAAAGTATATGCAGGCCAAATATCAGGCCAATTATGCGCCGGGAAATTTGCGCCAGCGGTTGAAATACGCACTGGTCCAGAAATATTCTGATAGTTATAAAGTGTGAATTTCTTGCCTGTTGAAGCCTGGCTCCACTTCGCGGCAGCATTGGCAACCAGAGCGGTTGCGTTGGTCGGGAAAGGCGCGCCAGAAATATAGTTGCGGAACTCTGACGAGCGACCACTCCAACGCCCGTATTTTACATACGCATAGGCCGGGCTTGTTACTGTCGCCAGCATAGCCATTGCGAACAAGGCGCTCAATATGGGAAGAATGAATGGAGCAAAACGATTACGAATGATGGCCTTCAACGTGAACATTATTTTGTCTCCTGCATCGCTTGAAGTTGGCTTTCAAATTCAGATCGTTGGATTGTTTTTTGGGAACCGACCAATGTATCCCCACGCGCAATAAAATAAAACTCCGGGTAATAAGGAGAAATCTTTGCCCAAGCCCCTGTTTTCTGGGACGCTTTGCTTAAAAAGACAACAATGCGATCTCCTGCAACAAGCGGGCGATCATCTTCTGCCATTTTGATAATATAATCGCCAGATTCTCCACCAATCATTGTAAAGGTCAGGTCGCCAGAGATGTTGCCCTTGATCGTGCGCGTAATGGAAATCAGAATGGGCGTCCGCAATTGAACATCCGGGTTATTCATTGCTTCGGCAATATTCGATGGCGCCAAACCGTTCGGGGTGGTCCATAC
>JBARBA010000112.1:0-4159 GCA_049792555.1 Anaerolineales bacterium | reverse complement strand
GGGCAGCAGCACGCAGGCGCTGATCACCAGCATCCGCACCCAGATTTATACACTGCCCGATGAAACGCTCCTGCTCCCCGGCCATGGCCCGCAGACGACGGTCGGGAAAGAAAAGATTTCGAACCCGTTTG
Organism: Anaerolineales bacterium; assembly: GCA_049792555.1. GTDB lineage: Bacteria > Chloroflexota > Anaerolineae > Anaerolineales > Villigracilaceae > UBA5195. The sequence continues at coordinate 4,028 of JBARBA010000112.1, read as the reverse complement.
TAAAAGCGCTTTAGCGGGAGAATAGACATGTCTAAAACCACCCTCGAAAAACGCATCCGCGCGCTGTTGGTTTTCTTTATGCTTGCGCTGGTGCTCAGCGGCTTGAGCGCCATCCCGCTCGAATGGGGCAGCACGCTGTTCGTGCGGTGGTTCGGCAACGGGACGTGGTTTGCCGTCCTGTGGCCGGCAATGTCGGGCTGGCTGGAACTTATTCATCGCGGCGTGATCGAAACCGGGAAGCATTATGCCTTCCTGTTTTACGGCAACGACTGGCTGGCCTTCGGGCATGTGGCGATTGCGATTTCCTTTATCGGCCCGCTACGCGACCCTGTAAAAAATATCTGGGTGATCGAGTTTGGGATGATTGCCTGTCTGCTGGTCATTCCCTGGGCGCTGATATTTATCTTGATGCGCGGCATTCCCCTTTTCTGGCTGCCAATCGATTCGTCTTTCGGCATATTGGGCATCATTCCTCTGTGGCTGGCGCGGAAATACACGCTGAAGCTGGCCGAGTTGGACAAATTGCGCCTTCCCGCTTAATGAAAAGCGCAACATCGTGCTGCGCATTTGTGACCGTGAAGGGTATAATTTTCCCATGCAAGCCTTACTGGTATACAACCCCGCCGCAGGATACCTCCCGGTCGGTCCGTTCGTCTACAGGGCGGTGGATATTCTCCGCAGCGCCGGCTGGCAGATGCGCATCCTGCCCACCCGCAGCGGGGAGCACGCCGTCGAACTGGCGCAGCAGGCTGCGGGCAAGGTGGATGTGGTCTTTGCCATCGGCGGGGATGGCACCATCGGGCAGGTAGCTTCCGGGTTGGCCGGTTCGTCCACGGCGCTCGGCATCCTGCCTGCCGGGACTCACAACGTGATGGGCACCGAACTCGGCCTGCATCCGTTTGGATGGAGCCGTTGGTGGGCGCTGGACGAAAACCTGCGTCAACTGGTGGATGCGCCGGTCTATAAGGTGGACGTGGGCCTGTGCAATGGCAAGCCCTTTTTGCTGTGGGCCGGGCTGGGGCTGGATGCGATGATCATCCAGCAACTGGAGCCGCGCCCGCGTTTTGACAAGTATCTGTCGGTGCCGCACTCTGCCGCGTTGACCATTTGGAATGCGACCTTCTGGCATGGCATTGACCTGAAAGTTGAAGCCGACGGGCAACACCTGCAAGGGCATTACATGCTGGCAGTGGTGACGAACATCCGCACCTACATGGGCGGCCTGGCGCAGATCTCGCCCGGCGCGCGCCTGGATGACGGTCAGATGGATTTGTGGCTGTTTTCAGGCAGCAACCTGGTCGATGCCGCGCGCCACGCCTTTGAGATATTTTCGGGCCAGCATCTGGCGGCTCCCGGCGCTTTGTGCTTGCCGTTCCACACCTTGCGGCTGGAATCTGCCCCGCCGGTCTCGCTGCAAATGGACGGCGAGCCGCAGGGATTGACACAACACCTGGAATTTTCGATCCTGCCGCGCGCGTTGAAACTGCTGGTTCCCAACCAGTCGCATTCCCTGTTGGCGCATATGGCCACGAGTGGCAAATATTTGCCGGAATCTGAAAAGAACCATGAAACTTGACTTTTCCGCTGTCCTGACTCCCCGCGCCATAGGCGGCGCCCTCCTCATCGCCGCGATGGCGCTGCTCGTGACCTTGATTGGGATCGAGTGGTCGGCCCCGCCGCCTGCTTCGGGGGATGTGGTTGCGCTGCTGACGGTCATCCCCGCCCCAAGCGGGACGCCCCTGCCCCCGCCCACGCCCACCATCGACCCGGATGCGCCCACCATCACCCCAACGTTGGCTCCCGGGCAGATCGCCATCGGCTCCTATGTGCAGATCAAAGGGACGGAGGGCCTGGGCCTGCGCATCCGCTCTGCGCCGGGGCTGAACAGCAGCCAGCTATTCATCGGCTACGACGCCGAAGTATTCCTGGTCAACGGCGGCCCGCGCCAGGCAGATGGTTACACCTGGTATTCGCTGGTGGCCCCCTACGACGCCACGCGCACCGGCTGGGCAGCCTCTGATTTTTTCACCATCATTCCCCCGCCGCAAAATTAATCATTCAAGTTGCGACTCTATTTAAAGTCAGGAACCCCAGGTCAACTTGACCTGGGGTTCCTGACTGACATGCTATAATCACGGCTGGTAAGGTTTCTGGTCGTCCATCACCATCCGCATCTGACGCACTTCTTCGTTGTCAAAACGAGAAACAGCGGTGCTATCGGGCAAATAATTCGTAATCAGTACTTCTTTGTTGATGACTCGCTCACTGCCATTTTTTTTGGTTTTCATGCCAGATGCAGATTGCACCTCGACGACATAATTTTCAGGATAAAGTTCGCGGATTTTGGGAATGTCATAAGACGACAAAATCCATTTGCACTCTGTTCTGTGGAGCCGGTCTGCCAGCTCCTGGTGTTCGTCCCAGCCGCGCATGTTATAGGCATAATTGACTCCATTGTCAGGGTAGGGCGGATCAATGTACATCACCGCAGTTGGCCGGTCATAGCGTTCGACGCAGTCTTGCCAACGCAGGTTTTCGATAATGACGGTTTTCAATCTCTGGTGGACAGGCGCAAGGCGTTCTTTGAGCGTCTCCAGCGCGCCAATCAAGCGGTTGCCGTGTCCGCCGTCCGAGATACTGGTTTGAAAACGAGGATACTTCAATTCCCCACCCCAACCGGCCATGATCAGATAGTAAAAACGATGAGCGCGCTGGACATCGGTTAGCTGCGCCGAATCTAAAGCAGCCAGGCGTTGAAATTCAGCCCGCGAGACCAGTTCCCATTCAAAAGATGCCAGGAGTTCATCCGGCTTTTCTTTGACCACACGAAAAAAAGTGACCACTTCCTGGTCAATATCATTCAGGATTTCCACATCGCTTGGCGGTTTCCCAAACAAAACCCAGGCTGCCCCTGAAAAAGGTTCAATGTAACAAATATGTTTCGGCAAAAGCGCGATAATCTGCTTGCGCAGGCGCGATTTTCCGCCGACCCATTTGAAGGGGCTGTTGATCATTTCGTGGTTTGCAGCGGGGTATTCAGTCATAGTATCTCAGTGAGGGGTCTTCGTATTCACTGCAAATTTCTACCCAAGAAGCTCGAATTTTCATTTCAAAATATAAATTGACTTGTTACGTCAATGCCATATTGATACTTCAAATCTGTAATTAACATCGCATAAACTAAACCAAGAATCGGAGTTGTAGAAAACAAGATAGCACGTCTCTCTATAATACTATCGAGTTTATATTGAACCCCATTTAAAGCTATTCCTTCTCGATATATGTCGCCAAGCCATGGCGGTTCCTCTTGTATTGGTTTCATTATTACGGATAATTTTGGCAGTCTACTATATTCATCTCGAACATGATATTCTATCAACATAGGTTGATCATCAATATGTGTTCCAAACCCGTTTGGGAAAAATTCCCAAATGATGGCAGTTTCCCAGTCTAGGTAAATGCTCTTTGGTAGATATATCAAATTCTCTTTCACAAAACAGGAATAAATGCTTATCGATTTCGAGAGAACATGCTCAATATCGTGAAGATTTTTGTCTTTAATGGGGCGATCAATGGTATCGACCCTGTTTGCCAATAAATAGTTTAAAGCCTGAAAAGCTGAACCTGTTGGAACTCCATTAGACTGAATAGAGAAATTAAATGCTCGGTACTTACCTCGAATTGGTTTTAGGGGATTGTTAATTAGCATTCTATTTATATCGTCGAGTTCCAGGGCGATAGTCTGATTCTTTTCAAGAGATACCTTTAGTTTTGTCACAAAGGTAATGCATATATTCAGCAAATATTGATTCAAAGCGTAATCCAAATCTGCCACTTTGTAAGTGTCTTTATTCGGTTCTAATCCAAGACATCGATAATACCGATCAATGAAACCAAAAAGTGGCACGGTTCATAAAAGTTAAAAAAGCAGTGATAGTACCTTTACAAATTGAGCAACAAAGCATTGTCGGGTAGAAGCGAAACAGACCCGGCAGAGAGCAGGTTAGTGTTTACAGGATGTCGATAGG
>JBARBA010000111.1:0-1888 GCA_049792555.1 Anaerolineales bacterium | reverse complement strand
GTGGCGGGCTTTTAGCAGACGGAGTATCGCCCCCGATTCCCGATTCCCTGCTCCCGAAAACCGGGAATCGGGAATCGGATGAAGAAGGGGTTCCTTCCCCACAATCTCCTCCGCATACTTCGCCTTCGCAAAAGCCAGGTCGATCTCGGCCAAAGCTTCCACACCGCTAACAATTTCGCTGGCATTCATGCCGACCTGGATGGAGACTTCGGCCAGCACGCGGCGGATTTCGTCGCGTTCGGCCAGTTCGGTTTCGCGCAGGGTGTTGTTTAGCTCGACAACAGCCAGCGGCTCGACGAAGAGCGTTGCCCCGCTGGAAGATTGGTCGTGGATGATGGCCTTGATCTTGCCCTTGTGCTCCGAGCGCAGTGGGATGACGTAGCGCCCGTCGCGCTGGGTGATGATGCTGTCTTGCAGCATTTGGGCGCTCCTGCCGTCGCTCAAGTATTTTTGCAGGCGCGTCATCAGGCGTTCGCGCGCCACGCGCACCGCGGCGCGGATGGCAGCCAGTTTGGGCGAGGCCGAGTCGAGCACTTCGCCTTTGTCGGAGATGGTGCGCGAGATCACGTCCACCACGCCGAGCGGGTTGGGCAGGGCCAGGGCCAGTTCGCTGAGGCGCGGGTAGGGGCTTTCGGGGCGGGTTTCGCCGGGGCGGGTCTGGCCTCGCGCGGAACGGGGATGGGCGGGCGGCTTTTCCAGCGCGTCGCGGCCCAGCAGGGATTTCTTTAAGTTGCGGCAGGCAATCAACGTAAATTTGATGTCCAGCAGGTCAACGGCGTCCAGCACGCCGCCGCGCGCTGCCAGCGCCACTTTTTCGCGCACATCATGCGCGCCGCCGATGGATGCGTCTGACACGATCAGCAATTTGCGGGCTTCGCTGGTCTCTTGCAGGCGCAGGCGCGCCAGGTCGATGGACGGGGTCGGTTCGAGCGCACGCGCCAGGTCTGCTGAGGCCGAAAAGTTGCAGTTCGCGGCTACGCGTTCGAGGATTTTGGGGTATTCGAGGACGGAGAGGGTTTTGGAATCCATGATGTTGACTCGTTAGAAACGAAAAGCCTTTTACCACCAAGCCACAAAGGCACGAAGGCATGAAGTTTTACGGTAAAACCACTTTTCAATCTCTTTGTGACTTCGTGACTTGGTGGTGAATTTTCCCGAAAACAAAAAGCGCGCGGGTGCTTTATTTTACACCGTTGCGCTTTTGTGACGGGGTTTTGCCGTTGGGGTTACAGGGTGCCGCATAAATAACTAAACCAGAATTCAAATTTCTGCTCGTAATTTTTGCCAATAAGTTTAGTGAATTATGAAGACAAGCGGTGTGGCAGCTTCGCCGGTCTATTTCCGCACATTTTTCATGATGCGGGCCGTCATATCACGCTGTAACTCCTCAGGGTTTGGGAACAGACGCAGCGCAGGCTGTGGATTATCCTGTATGGGAGAATAGGGGATGTGCAGGCGCTCAACCCAGGCGATGCGGTCCTGCGGCGAGGGATGGGAATCGTATTGAGAGGTGGGCCGTTTCATCATTGCATCCAACTGTTTGTCCAACTCGCCTTGCAAACTTTCCTGGGCCGGTAAATCGTACAGATTGTTGACCGGCTGTTTCAACTCGAATAACCTGTGGACTTCATAGTTTGCCTGCAATGGAAAAGCGATGGTCTGCCGGATGACGCTCTGCAGCCCTTCGATGAAATTTTGGCCCCCATAGGCAATGGCGGCATAGCGATCTGCAAGCACCTCCTGCAAGCGCGAAGCGCCCAGGGTAACGCGCAGGAAAATCCTTTGGTAAATGACTACAAACAACCACACCGGGTTGTAAATCTGCGCCGCCCTGCCCTGGATCAAGCGCTGCGCCATCTGACGTAGCGAGGTGAACACCTGGTAGGCC
>JBARBA010000110.1:0-3098 GCA_049792555.1 Anaerolineales bacterium | reverse complement strand
CGAAGTCCGTCGTACTGTTTCACAAAAAACGCTATCGTGTTCATTCGCTTAACTAAACAGTATTGCATTAAAACCAAGTGGGGAGGAGTGTACAACCTCCTCCCCACCTTCTCCCTGTGAGTTACTTCTACATGTCAGCTTTTCGTCGCGCCAGGGAGTGTGCTAGGGATGCACAAAGCCCGTTGCAACAGTGTTTACGATCTGGCCGTTCGATTCTTGCAGGGTGGCGTATGCCTTTACAGTGTTACTGCCCACATAAAGCATCAGACTCGTGATGGCGGTGGTGGGATAATAGGCAAGTCGTGAGGAGAAGGAACCGTCGCTGCGAAGGATCTCGGCGTTAATCGTGCGGCCAGAAACCGTAGTCTCGTTGACTCCGCGCGCCCAGGCAGCCTGGCAGGTCGGCGAGTAACGTACGGCAGCGCGGACTACGCCGGGAATTTCTGCCTGGGATACGGTATAGGCGTCCGCGTCGCAGCCCATTGCGATCGGGTCCTTGAAATTACAAGTCGTCCCAAAGCAGCCCGGGCTTGCGAGATGCGCGGCAAAGGCAGGAGCCGGGAGCGCGATTGCGGATAACACACCCAGCACAGCAAAAAAGGTTAGAAAGAACTTTAAGGTTTTCATTTTTTATCTCCTGTTTTTATTTTTGAAATTTGTTTTTTTACTTACGCATTCGATCACGTAGAAGTGTTCATACTATACATCCTGCGAATGCTCACTTTCCAGCCCAAAAACTGCTCACCTTCTGCTCACTTTCTGATCGAAAGAAATCCGGTGGTACGGGTGGGCTGTGAGCGTCCTCTATATATGATAAAATTTATCTGATATTGTGCGGTTTTGAGCTTCCAATATTCTTTTACGAGTCCCTCAAAACAGGAGGAAATCTCTATGGATCGACCGATGAGTTCCCCGAAGTTATCTGATCGGATCAATGCAGCCCGCCGTTCGTACGTGGTTGGCCGCGCGCCCGAACTGGATCTATTCAAAACGGCCCTGGCAGAAACGGAATTCCCTTTTTACGTGCTGTATTTATACGGGCCGGGAGGCATTGGCAAAACAACTTTGCTGCGGGAATTTACCCACCAGTGTAAAGATGCCGGGATACGCTGCCTGTACCTGGATGGCCGGAATATCGAACCTTCCCCGGCCACCTTTTCCAATGCCATTCAAGCAGCCATCGACCTGGAACAAGGCGCAGCCGAAGCGCAGGGAAGCTCACCGGTGGACAGGCTGAACGCACTTCCGTCCCGGACAGTGCTCCTATTCGATACTTACGAGGCCCTTGCTCTCCTGGACCGTTGGATCAGTGAAAGCTTTCTACCCCAACTGTCCGAGCAGGTGCTGGTGGTGCTGGCCGGGCGTAACGCGCCTTCTGCATCCTGGCGTTCCGATCCGGGTTGGCAAACCATTATCCGCACGGTGGCCCTGCGCAACCTCAGCCCTGAGGAAAGCCGGGCTTACCTGGTGAAACGCTCGATCCCTGTTGAGCAGCACCAGGTTGTGCTCGATTTTACTCACGGCCACCCCCTGGCCCTCTCGCTGGTGGCGGATGTCTTTGCCCAGCACGGCAAGCTGGATTTTCGCCCTGAAGAATCGCCCCATGTGATCAGCACCCTGATTGAGCAATTCATCCAGCAAGTCCCCGGACCCACCCACCGCACAGCCCTGGAAGCCTGCGCCCTGGCGCGCACCATCAGCGAACCGCTCCTGGCTGAATTGCTGTCCATCCCCGATGCTCACGAATTGTTCGATTGGCTGCGGCACCTGTCTTTTATAGAATCCGGCCGCGAAGGGCTGTTCCCGCACGACCTTGCCCGTGAATCCCTGGCCACCGACCTGCGCTGGCGCAATCCTGATTGGTATGCAGAACTGCACAAACGGGCGCGCGCCTATTACAACCGCCGTTTGCTCGAAACTCATCACCAGGAACAGCAAAAGCTGCTTTTCGACTATGCCTATCTGCACCGCGAGAATCCAATGGTCAAGCCTTATGTCGAATGGCAGGCCAGCGGCAGCGCCCTGCCCGAAAGCATGTCCCCACACGATGTTCCTGCCCTGGTCGAAATGGTTGCCGGGCATGAGGGCCAGGAATCCGCCAGCCTCGCATCCTATTGGCTCAACCGTCAACCCCAGGGGGTCATCATCTGGCGGGATGCACATGGAAGCCCGGCCGGCTTCCTGGACATCGTTTCCTTGCACGAAGCCAGCCCCGAAGACCTGCAAAAAGATCCGGCTGTAAGAGCCGCAGTTGAATTTTTACGTTACAAAGCCCCTTTGCGGCCTGGCGAAGTGGCTTCATTGTTTCGTTTTTGGATGGATCGCAAAACTTACCAGGCCGTCTCCCCCATTCAAAGCCTGGCCTTTATTCAAATCGTACGCCACTATCTGACAACTCCCAACCTGGCGTATACCTTTTTCCCTTGCGCTGATCCCGGTTTTTGGTCTCCGGTGCTCAGCTATGCCGGCCTGACGCGCCTGGACCAGGCAGATTTCAGCGTCGCAGGTCACACCTACGGCATATACGGCAACGATTGGCGCAAGCTCACTCCAGCAGTTTGGCTGGCGCGCCTGGCCGAGACCGAAACCACCACTACGCCGGTTGCGGTTCAACCATCCGAGATGAGCGAGCCGGCGCTGGTACTCAGCCAGCCCGATTTTGCCGCCGCAGTGCGTGAAGGCCTGCGCGATTACACCCGCCTTGACCTGTTACGCAGCAGTCCGCTGTTGCGCTCGCGGCTCGTCCTGGAGGATATCGATCCGGATGCCGGTATCAACCCACGGGTTGAAGTCCTGCGCGCCCGCATTTGCGCCGCAGCCGAAATGCTGAAAGCTCATCCTCGCGAACAAAAACTATACCAGGCTGTCTATAACACGTACATTCACCCGACGCCCACCCAGGAAGCCGCCGCCGAATTGCTGGACCTGCCTTTCAGCACCTACCGCCGCCATTTGAAAAGCGGCATCGAACGAGTGACCAATCTGCTATGGCAGTGGGAAGTAAGCGGGAGCGAAAAATAAGCGCAAAACCCCTTGATAGGCCAGCGGACAGAATGCGTTCCGAACCAATTACGACATAAAAGAGTTGGGCGCAGGTC